>NZ_JBFUKD010000109.1:0-8086 GCF_056401005.1 Microvirga sp. P4_G7
ATCCCACACAGTCAGGCTGGCGTTGGGCTGAACCGACGACGGAAGGAGAAATGGAAACAATGCCAGGCCCACGGTCGATATGATGCCGACGATCGCGGCGCTGGTTCYAAACAGAGCYGTCTTCCAACGCCGGCCCGTCATTCCCAACCACGCCAGCCCGCATCCAACGAGGCCCAGCGCGGGCACAATCATCGTCCACGGGCGAGCCGCGTAGCCGGCCATCCATCCGCCTGTCGCAAGTTCAACCGTCTTGCGGAGCGGGTTCGAAGGTCCAAGTGTGTTCTGCACGCTCGTCACGAGATAGCCGTCGAGACCATACGCGACCCACAATCCGCCGAGGGCGAAGAGGAGCGCCGCCACGAGCGCAGCGCCGCGTCCGTAGATCCGTGCCCGGGCCGCGACCACGCCTTCCGTGCGCAGACCGATCACGGCCGCACCGTGTGCGACAAGCATCGCGACACTGACGATGCCGGCAAGGAGTGCAAAGGGTGTCAGCAGGCCGAAGAAGTTCCCCTCGTACCTGGCACGAAGTGTATCGTCCAACGTGAAGGGGACGCCGAGGAGCACGTTGCCCACGGCAACGCCGAAGATCAACGAGGGCACGAAGCCGGCAATGAACAGGGCGACGTCCCACCATTTCCGCCAGCGCGTGTCTTCGATCTTGCCGCGGAACTTGAAGGCGACCGGTCGCAAGATCAGCGCCACGAGAATCAGCAGCATGGCGAGATAAAAGCCGGAGAAGGAAATCGCATAGAGCGGCGGCCAAGCGGCAAAAATGGCGCCACCGCCAAGGATCAGCCAAACCTGGTTGCCTTCCCACGTCGGACCGACGAGGTTGATCAGCAGGCGCCGTTCGTCGTCGGTCTTTGCGGCGAACGGAAGCAGTGCCCCGACGCCGAGATCATATCCATCGGTCAGCGCGAAGCCGATCAGCAGGACGCCGAGCAGGAGCCACCAGGCCATCCGGAGCGTTTCGTATGAAAGCGGAATGTGTTCGATCATGATGATTGGATCCCGAATGACGTGTCAGCGGTTCGCGTCGGCGGTGGCGCCGGCGGGCACATACGACCCACCCGCCAAACCGTCTTCTAGAAGCGATTTCTCGGTCGGGCCCTTCTTGATGACGCGTATCATCAAGATCAGCTCGATTACGGCGAGCGCAGTGTAGATGATCAGAAATGTGCCGAGGCTGATCGCCAAGTCGACGAGTGTCAGGCCCGAAGCGGCGTAGAACGTGGGAAGCACGCCTTCGATGATCCACGGCTGACGACCATATTCGGCGACGAGCCAACCGGCCTCGATGGCAATCCACGGCAACGGCAGGCTGAGAAGCGCGATCGTGAGCGTGAGTCGATTCTTGCCGAGGCGATGCGTGGTCGAAAGCCAGAAAAAGTACGCGAAGAAGGCGATGAGATAGAAACCTATCCCTACCATCAATCTAAAGCTCCAGAAGAGCACCGGGACGTTGGGAACCGTGTCGAATGCGGCCTTGTTGATGTCCTCCTCGGTCGCGTTCGCCACGTCGTCGCGGTAACGCTTCAAGAGGAGCGAGTAGCCGAGATCCGGCCATGTCTCGTCGAATGTCTTACGCGCGGCTTGGTCATCAGGATTCGACCGCACCGTCTGGAGCGCGGCGTACGCCGTCATCCCGCTCTTGATCCGCGTCTTCGCGTGATCGACCAGTGGAAGGATCCCAGGAACTTCCTGCGTGAGCGAACGCGTCGCGATCAAGCCGAGTGCGTAAGGCACCTGAACCTGAAAGGCGTTCTCGCGGGTTTGCCCATTGGGAACGGCAAAGATGGTGAACGGCGCTGGAGCAGGCTCCGTGTGCCACATCGCCTCCATGGCGGCGAGTTTCATCTTCTGATGCTCTGTCGTCACATAGCCGCTCTCGTCGCCGAGAACCACGACCGAGAGCGCCGAGGCGAGCCCGAAGCTAGCTGCAACCGCCATCGACCTCTTTGCCAGATCGAGATGTCGGCCGCGCAGCATGTAATACGCACTCACCGACATCATGAACATGGCGCCCGTAACGTAGCCCGCGCTCACCGTATGAACGAACTTTGCTTGAGCGACGGGATTGAAAAGAACGGCCATGAAATCCGTAATTTCCATCCGCATCGTTTCCGGATTGAACGTGGCCCCGACGGGATTTTGCATCCAGCCGTTGGCGATCAGGATCCAAAGCGCGGAGAAGTTGGCGCCGAGCGCCACGAGCCACGTGACAGCAAGGTGCGCGACCTTAGAAAGGCGATCCCAGCCGAAGAAAAACAGACCGATGAACGTCGCCTCGAGGAAGAACGCCATCAAGCCCTCGATGGCCAGGGGCGCGCCGAAGATGTCTCCGACATAGTGGCTGTAATAGGCCCAGTTCGTCCCGAACTGGAACTCCATCACGATGCCGGTGGCAACGCCCATCGCGAAGTTGATTCCGAAACAAATGCCCCAGAACAATGTCATCCGCCGCCAGATCTCGCGACCTGTCATCACATAGACGCTCTCCATGATTGCCATCAGAAATGACAATCCGATCGTCAGMGGTACGAAAAGGAAGTGATACATGGCCGTTGCCGCGAATTGCAGCCGCGACAGATCCACGACGGTGAAATCGATCATAGCGTGTGCCTCGTTCGAGCAGGCAAGAGGCCGGCTCACCCTTTGCTCTAGAGGGCGCGGCCGCTCCGTGCTTTGATTATAATCAATGTGCCGTCGGCCCCAAGGGGTCTATCTGTTCGCGATGCCGAGGAACCGGATCAACATGGAGCGGATCGAGACAGACCGAGGGGAAAAAGACGAGCGCCGCCGCCAGATGCGCTGGCTGATGGAACTCGGCCGGACCGTCCGTCCCCTCGCCGCGATCGCAATCGGCGCCCCTCTCTTGGCCGGAATTCTCCTGGTCCTTCAGGCTTATCTGCTTTCCCAGGGTCTCAACGAGGCCATTGTCGCAAACGTTTCGCGCTTGGCCCTGGCGCCCACGCTGATGGCCATMGGCTGCTTGATTTTCACGCGCGCCCTCATGCTTGCGGCAGGTGATTGGGCGGGCGGAAGGGCGTCCGAGGCCATCAAGCTTCGGCTGCGTGAAGGCCTCTTCCGTCGCCTCCTCGCGGAACAGCCAAGCTGGACTTCGGCCCGCCCGTCCGGAGCCCTTGCCGGCCTGATCGTCGATCGCGTGGAGGCAGTGGACGGCTTTTTTGCCCGCTATCTGCCGGCCGTCACAGGGGCGGCTTTCCTCCCTCTGGCCTTCGGAGCCGCCGTCTTGACGGTCGATGTCGTGGTCGGCCTTCTCTTCCTGATCACGGCACCACTTATTCCATTTTTCATGGCGTTGGTGGGCTGGGGAGCCGAGGCCGCCAACCGAAAGCATGCAAGGGCTTTTGCCCGACTTTCCGGTCTCTTCGCGGACCGCCTGCGCGGCATCGTAACGTTGAAACTGTTCGGCCGTACCGAGGCCGAGGCGGAAACGATCGAACAGGCCAGCGAGGAATTACGACAACGGACTCTTGGCGTCCTGAAGATTGCATTTCTGTCGTCTGCGGTGCTCGAGTTCTTTGCCGCGCTCGGCGTCGCCGGCGTCGCACTCTATGTGGGGCTGACATATCTCGGATTGATTGACCTGCGCGTCTCGCCCCTCACGTTGCAGGCGGGCTTGTTCTGTTTGCTGATGGCCCCCGAGATCTATCTCCCGCTTCGGCAAATGGCCGTTCACTATCATGATCGCGCCGCGGCCCAAGCGGCAGTCGCGGAGATCGTGGAGCTGTTCGGCGACCTCCCGGACGTCAGCAGCATGGCCCCGGTGAACGAGAATCGGATTGTCACGCAGCAACGACAGCCGGCAGGGCTCACGTTGAGCGACGTGACGATTCGCGCACCTAGTTCGACTCGCGTCGTTCTCGAACGGATCTCCTTGAGCGTGGCGCCTGGTGAACATGTCGCCGTCTTGAGTGAGAGCGGCTTAGGTAAATCGACTTTGCTCGAAACGATCGCGCGTCTGCGGGATTTCGACGGCCGCATCCAGATCGGCGCCGACGATGTTCCCACCATGTCGGAGGTTCAGCTGCGCCACGACGTTGCCTTCATCGGCCAGCGACCTCGTCTCTTTCATGGAACGATTGCCGAGAATATTCGCCTCGGCCGTCGTGATGCGTCGTCGGAAGATGTCGTTGAGGCTGCGAGGCGCGCTCGTGTTCTGGAATTCACCGACGCGCTGGATGATGGACTTGAGACGATGATCGGAGAGGGCAGCATCGGCCTCTCGGGCGGAGAAGCGCATCGCGTTGCGTTGGCGCGTCTCTTCCTGCGCGACCCTGCGATCGTCCTTCTCGACGAGCCCACGGCGCATCTCGATCAGGAGACGGAAGCACGCGTCATCTCTTCTATCGAATCGTTTTGCGTCGGAAGGACACTCATCGTCGCTACTCATTCCCACAATCTGGCGTCTCGGATGGACCGCACTCTGCGCATTGCAGGCAAGACTTTGCTTTCGACCCCCTTCCCACGCTCGAGCGCGCGCGGCGCGAATAAAGGTGTTGCATGAGGGCGCTGGTGTTCTTTCGTCGTTTCTTTTTCATGCGCTCGGGAGCCTTTGTCGTGGCGCTTGCGTTATCCACCCTGACACTTGCGGCAGGGACGGCCCTGCTCGGCGTTTCAGGCTGGTTTCTCACCGGCGCTGCGTTGACGACTGCCGGCTTGGCCTTCAATCTCTTTGGCCCATCGGCGCTCGTGCGCGGCCTCTCGATGCTGCGTATCGTGTCGCGCTATTTCGAAAAACTCGTCGGTCATGACGCCACCCTTGCTCTTCTCTCGTCTTTGCGCGGTTGGCAGTTTCGCGCACTTGCGCCGCGCGTCCCGTTTCAACGCAACGGTTTGCGCCACGGAGACATCGTATCGCGCCTGAGCGCCGACATCGACGCGCTCGACACTGTCTTTTTGACTGCGGTCAGCCCTCTCTTGTCCGCATTGGCGATCGGATGCTGCGTCACGGCAATCCTTGCCTTCATCCTGCCGCAGGCGGCATCGGCCTATGTTCTCGGGTTCAGCATTACATTGCTCGCCCTGCCCGGCCTATTGGTGATAACGGCGCGGGCCTCCGGCGAACGATCGGCGAGAGAATCGGCTTCCATGCGAATGTGCGTTTTCGATGGGATCGAGGGCCATGCGGATCTTCATGCCCTCGGATTGTCGAACTGGATCAACTCAGTTTTCGCCCAATCCTGTCATGTCCACGCCCGGGCGCGCAACCATCGTGTCATCGTCAACGCCATTGGCGCCGCGTCGTCGCAGGCTCTGGCCGGCATCACGATGCTCTTGGTCTTGTGGTTCGGTCTCGATGCGCTCGACGCAGGCACGATCAATGGCCCATTGCTCGTCGGCTTGCTGCTCGCGGTTCTTGCGAGTTTCGAGGCCGCGGGCGCGGTAGCACGCTATGCCGGACAGTTCGCCGCTGCACAAGCGGCGGCGGCGCGCATTCGAGATCTGTCGACGAGAGCACCTTCGGTTTTCGATCCTGGTGGGCCGCGTGAGTTGCCGCCAGGAAGCCATTTGACGTTCAATTCCGTCAGCTTCGGCTATGAAGCGGATCGCCCCATCATTCGCGGACTCGATCTGTCCGTGTCGGCAGGCGAGCGCATTGCGATCCTCGGACCGAGCGGCAGCGGAAAATCGACGATCTTGCACCTCATGCTTCGTCTGATGGACGTGACCAAAGGTACGGTGCAAGTCGTGGAAACAGATGTTCGGGAGGTGACGCAAGCTACCTTGCACCGGCGCGTCGCCCTTTTGAGTCAACACACCCCGATCTTTCTCGGAACAATTCGCGAGAACCTCCTCATCGGAGATCCCTTTGCGGATGACGATTCTTGCTGGAGGGCACTGGCAGCGGCCCGCCTCGAAAGCTTCGTCAGGATGTTGCCGCTCGGACTTGAAACGTGGCTCGGAGAGGACGGCCGCACCCTTTCGACCGGACAGGCTCGCCGCCTCTGCCTCGCCCGTGTGCTCTTATCGCCGGCGCAGATCATCGCCCTCGACGAACCAACGAGTGGACTCGATCGTGAGACCGAGTTGTCGTTCCTCGAGGATCTCGCGAAGGCGACTGCCGGAAGGACCGTACTGCTCGCGACTCACGCATCCATTCCGGATAACGCAGTCGATCGCGTCCTGCGGATCGAAGCAGGCCAGCTTGTTCCGGTTCAGTAGGCGACGTTGCCGGCCACCGCGGCAAGAAGCCGCTTGTCGACGATTTCGACGGAATGCGATTCCGGCAGGCGAATCAAGCCCTGATTTTTGAGCTTCGTGAACGTTCGACTCACAGTTTCGATGGTGAGACCCAAGTAGTCGGCGATGTCCGTCCGCGTCATCGGCAGGTGCACAGGGCTCTCGTCCTGCCCAAGAGCAGCGGCCCGCGACGACATCACCAGCAAGAACGACGCGACTTTCTCCGACGGCGCGAGTCGACCCAGAATCATCTGGCTCTCTCGCGCCTGGCGCAGCGCCTGCCGTGTCAGCTGATGCAAGCGATCCTTCAAACGCCCATAACGCTCCATGAGCGCATCCATTTCAGTGACGGCGAACGAGCAAAGAACGGACGGAACGACGGCTTCGGCAGTCTGCGAATAGATTTCATCATCGGCGAGGCCAAGATAATCTCCCGGCATCAGAAAGCCGGTAATCTGCCGCCTTCCGTCCGGCAGGGCCAGGGACAGCCGGATCATACCGGAGGTCAACGTATAGGCTCTCCGCCTCGGATCGCCCTCGCCGAAGAGGATCTGATTGGCCTCGAGCTTGGTCGAATCCATGATCCGTTCGAGATCTTGAAGTTCATGGACTTCCAAGGCGGCGCAGACGGCCAGACGTCGCGTATCGCAACCCTCGCACGCATTGCAGGCGCGCCGGGGAGAGATCGTATGGGAATAGACCAGATTCTGCATGGCCTCGTCCTGTTTCGGTGCAAACGCGGGTCCGTTCTGGACCGGCGCCGAACCGTGCCGCGCGCCCTTATAGCCACTTCACCTTCAGGACAAAAGTCGGAGCGTCCACAACGCAGGGCTGCCAGACGGTCGCTTCGCGCCTCGGGTCGATGTACACCGTTCCGAGGGCGGGCTAGTGTTTGCAAGGTTCTTCACATGGCTCGACGCCAGTTTTCCTCGGCCCGCGCGGCACTTTGTCCAAGTCACTGATTGATGACGTTTGCTTGTCTTTTCCGCCAAGTCGGCCTGGTCGCTCTCGCCCTCGCGACGGCCGGTTGCGCTCTTGATCCGGATGTTCCCTTCCTCTCGGCGGAGGTGCCGGCGCGTTTCAAGAACGCCGACGCACGCCAGTCCGGGGACTGGCCGACAGACGGATGGTGGCGGCTTTTGGGATCCAAGGAACTCGATCGGTTGATGATCGGGGCGCGGGAAGGCAACCTCGACACGGCCGCGGCCATGGCACGGATCGATCAGGCCACCGCTCAGATCAAGGTAGCGACGCGAGACCTGATTCCCGGTTTGTCTGCCTCCGGAAACGCAGCTCAATCCTATCAGGGAAGCCGTTCTGGGACGGCAGGCCGGGGCGTCACCCATTCCAGCTCGGCGGCTCTGAGCGCCAGTTACGAACTCGACCTCTGGGGCAAGAACCTGTCGATCCGGCGAGCGGCGGAGGCCAACGCCGCGGGAAGCGAGTTCGATTTGGCGACGATCGTCATCACGACCGATGCGAATGTCGCCAACACGTACTTCCAAGTCCTCGCCCTGCGGCGGCAGCTCGCTATCGCAAAGGACAACCTGGCGAGCGCCCAGATGATCCTCGACGCGGTGAAGGCGCGAGTAAAGTTTGGAACGGTCTCGAATCTCGACGAAGCTCAGCAGGAGAGCCTTGTCGACAACATTCGGGCCAATATTCCGGCCATCGAACTCGATGCGGAACGGACTGTGTATGCCCTGGCCATCCTTCTGGGCCAGACCCCCGGCAGTTTGAAGGTCTCAGGCAACAACCCTGATGCCATCCGGATTCCACGGATTCGCGCCGGTCTCCCTTCGGAGCTCATCGAACGCCGTCCTGACGTTGCGTTCGCAGAGGCCCAATTGGCCGCATCCCGCTTCAACGTTCAGGC
>NZ_JBFUKD010000110.1:0-8066 GCF_056401005.1 Microvirga sp. P4_G7
GTATGCGGTCACCGAAGCCGCAGCTGACAATTGGGCGAAGGTGGGCGACCGCTTCGTCCTCGCCGACAAGCTCGCCGCGGACGTGTTCACCGCTGCGCGGGTGACCGGTTACGAGCGCGTCAAGGACGTGCTGCCGGTGATGATCGAGCGCTGTGCGCATCCGTTCCGTGGGCTCGAAGGCGCGAACGGCTATTGGGATTTCGATGTTCCGATGCTGCCCGCCGATTATGTGACGAATGATGCGGGAACGGGCTTCGTTCATACCGCGCCCGGTCACGGCGCCGACGACTACAACACATTCGTGAAGCACAAGGCCGTGTTCGAAGCGTGCGGTACGATGGAAGTTCCGCACACGGTCGGTCCTGATTCATCCTACTTTCCGAATATCCCTTTCTTCGCCGGCGAGCGGATCTACGACGACAAGGGCAAGGATGCGGGCGCCAACGAGGCGGTGATCAAGAAGCTCGTCGAGACGGGCGCGTTGATCGCCCGTGGCCGCCTGAAGCATCAATATCCGCATTCCTGGCGGTCGAAAGGACCGCTGATCTTCCGCAACACGCCGCAATGGTTCATTGCCATGGACAAGCCATTGGATCGCGAAGGCGACACGCTTCGCCAGCGGGCGTTGCACGCAATCGACGTTGTGCAGTGGGTGCCGGAGAGCGGTGAAAATCGCATCAACGGCATGATTGGCAATCGTCCCGATTGGGTCGTCTCTCGCCAGCGCGCATGGGGCGTGCCGATCGCCGTTTTCGTCAAGAAGGGCACCAACGAAATCCTCAAGGACGAGCGCGTCAACGCCGCGATCGCCGACGCGTTCGAGAAGGAAGGCGCCGATGCGTGGTATGCGGACGACGGCGCGCGCTTTCTGAAGGTCGGTGGCCACGACGTCGCCGATTTCGAAAAGGTGACCGACATCCTCGACGTATGGTTCGATTCAGGCTGCACGCACGCCTTCGCGCTCGAAAAGCGTGAGGACTTGCACGTCAACCGCAAGGTCGACGGCGGGCCCGATCAGGTGATGTATCTCGAAGGTTCGGAYCAGCACCGCGGCTGGTTCCACTCGTCGCTGCTCGAAAGCTGCGGGACGCGCGGCCGTGCGCCCTACGACGTCGTCGTCACCCACGGGTTCACTCTCGACGAGAACGGCCGCAAGATGTCGAAGTCGCTCGGGAACACCGTGGCGCCGCAGGATATCATTCGCGAGTCCGGCGCCGATATCCTGCGCCTGTGGACCGCATCGGTCGATTACTGGGACGATCAGCGGATCGGCCCCGAAATCTTGAAGACGACGGTCGAGACGTATCGCAAACTGCGCAACACGATCCGCTGGATGTTGGGCTCGCTCCACCATTTCCACGAGACGGACAAGGTAGCCGTCGAGACGATGCCCGAATTGGAGCGCTTCGTTCTTCACCGTCTCTCCGAGCTCGACGGCGATATCCGCGAGGCTTATGCGTCCTACGATTACAAGCGCGTGATCGCCCTGCTCAATTCGTTCATGACGACGGATCTGTCGGCGTTCTATTTCGACGTTCGCAAGGACGCGCTGTATTGCGATCCTCTGTCGAGCCATGTCCGCAAGAGCGCGCTCACGGTGGTGGACCAGGCATTTCGCTGCGTTACGACCTGGATCGCGCCAATCCTCGCGTTCACCGCGGAGGAGGCTTGGCTGGAAAGGTATCCGCAGGCCGAGTCCGTCCATCTCGAGACCTTTGCTTCGGTCCCAGCCGCATGGCGTGACGAGACCCTGGCGGCGCGATGGGCGAAGATCCGCCGCGTTCGCCGCGTGGTCACCGGCGCGCTTGAGATCGAACGGGCGCAGAAGCGGATCGGCGCCAGCCTCGAAGCGGCGCCGGTCGTGTCGATCGCCGACCCTGATCTCTACAATGCCGTGCAGGGTGTCGATCTCGCCGAGATTTGCATCACGTCCGACATCGAGGTTGTTTCCGGCGAGGGGCCCGCTGACGCTTTCCGGCTCGACGACGTCAAGGGCGTCGCGGTGGTGCCGGCGCTGGCTGTCGGGCGTAAATGCGCGCGATCCTGGAAAGTCTCGCCGGATGTGGGGGCGGATCCGGATTATCCGGACGTGACGCCGCGTGATGCAGCGGCCCTGCGGGAATGGGACCGCGCGAGGGCGGCCGCGTGACCGCCCGCAAGGCTACGGCCGGACGGAGCCAGCCTGGATTAGTGGCGACGAAAGCCGCCCGCCTCGGCTTCGCGGCGGCATTGATCACGCTCGTTCTGGACCAGCTCAGCAAGGTCTACCTGCTGTTCTTCTTCGATCTCCCGGTGAAGGAGCCCGTGTCGCTAGGCCCCTTCGTCAACCTGATCGTCGTGTGGAACAGGGGTATTTCCTACGGCCTGTTTCAGCAGCATTCCGATCTCGGACGATGGATCCTGATCCTCGTCTCGATCGCGGCAGCCATCGGCCTGTCGTTCTGGATCAGGAGGACGACCGGCCTGTTGCTCGCGGCTTCACTTGGCCTCATCGTCGGAGGCGCGATCGGAAATGTCATCGATCGCCTCGCCTACGGTGCAGTGTTCGATTTCATCGAAATTCACGTAGGATCATTTTCCTGGTACGTGTTCAATGTGGCCGATGCAGCCATCGTTGCAGGCGTCGTCGGACTGCTTTATGACTCTTTTCTGTTGGAAAAGCGCCGCACACGCTAAGCGGGCGCTGGAAATCCTTCCGCTGCCATATGTTTGCCAGAAAGAGCAATCAGGCGTTCATGCGGAATTTGGGGATCAAGTGGTGGTGCCATGAAGGCTGTTCGAATCTTCGCTTGCGTGAGCGCGCTGTCGCTCCTTGCTGCCTCCGGCGCCGTCGCCGAAGAGGGCGAGGCGGTCAAGAGCCTCCTCGGCAGCATCGGAATCATCCCGAAAGAGAAGCCGCCCATCAACTATCATGAGCGCGCGCCCCTCGTCCTGCCGCCCAAGATGGACCTGCGTCCCCCTATGGCGTCCCAGGATCTCGAGGCGAACTCAAATTGGCCGAAGGACCCCGACGTCAAGGCGGCGCGCAAGGCTGCGGCCGACGCCAAGACGCCTTGGACCGAATCCGAGGCTTACCGGGCCAACCAGGGCAACCGCCTCTCGGTCGAAGAAATGCGGAAGTACCGCAATCCCAACAACTACGTGAAGGGCTCGGACGTGCCGCCTCCGGTGGGCCGCCAAGCCGACAAGAGCGTCATGAGCCCGGACGAGCTGCGCGCCTTCAGCAAGAAGGAAGACGTGAAGCTTGCGGGCGATGGGCTCGAACGCCGCTATCTCAGCGATCCCCCGGCTCAGCTCCTGAAATCCGCCAATGGCGAAAGGCTCAAGGCCTCCGTCGATCCGGCGCCCGTCGTGGACCCGGAAAGCCCTCTCGGCTTCATCATGCAGCAAAACAAGAACTGAGGTTCTGGGGGCCCGAAAGGGCCCCACTGCTTTTAGCCGAGGAAGATCGTGTCGCACTGAAAGAGTGCGCTGCTCCGCTTGCGTGTTATTCGAAACGCTTTTAGTTCCGTGGGAAATTCCTATGGATCTGCTTGATTCCGCTAAGGTTGAAGATGATGGACGTAGCCGCCAAGCTTGAATTGCGCACCGACGCGCCCCTCCACGGGCGAACGGAAGGCGGCGGGCCTGATGTGTCCTCGTTTTCGCTCGACAACGGCCTCGACGTCGTCGTCATTCCAGACCGCCGGGTCCCGGTCGCCACCCACATGGTGTGGTATCGTAACGGTTCGGCGGATGACCCGCTCGGCCAATCGGGCATCGCCCATTTCCTCGAACACCTCATGTTCAAGGGAACGGACAAGCACCCCGCCGGTGAGTTCTCCAAGGTCGTATCATCCCTGGGCGGTCAGGAGAACGCGTTCACGTCCTTCGACTACACCGCCTATTTTCAGCGGGTCGCGCGCGAGCACCTCAAGACCATGATGGAGTTCGAGGCGGATCGCATGACGAGCCTCGTGCTCGACGACGCGGTCGTCGCGCCGGAGCGGGATGTCGTGCTCGAAGAGCGGCGTATGCGTGTCGAGACTGACCCCGCCGCTCAATTGTCGGAGGCGATGGCCGCCTCGCTCTTCGTGCATCATCCTTATGGCATTCCGATCATCGGCTGGATGCACGAGATCGAAAAGCTCAATCGCAGCAACGCCCTCGACTACTACAAGCGCTTCTATACGCCTGAGAACGCCATCTTGGTCGTTGCCGGCGACGTCTCAGCCGATGAGGTGCGCCGCCTTGCCGACGAGACCTACGGCCGCGTGGCTCCCCGCGGTGCACGCCCTGTCCGCTTCCGCCCTCGCGAGCCCGAGCCCGTAGCGGCGCGTCATCTCACGGTCGCCGACCCCCAGCTCGAGCAGCCGACCATGCAGCGCCTCTACCTCGTACCTTCGAGCGGTACCGCGGATGGTCGTGACTGCCATGCTCTCGATCTCCTCGCCGAAGTCATCGGTGGTGGTCCGACGTCGTATCTTTATCGCAAGCTGGTGCTGGAGCGCGGCCTCGCCGTGAATGCAGGCGCCTGGTACATGGCCTCGGCCATGGAGGAGACGCGGTTCTGCGTCTATGCGGTTCCCGCGCAAGGCATCACGCTGGAACAGCTCGAGGCTGCCGTCGACGAGACCTTGAAGGCGGCGATCTCGGAAGCGTTGGACCTCGACGCGATCGAACGCGCCAAGACGCGTCTCGTCGCGGAGACGATCTATTCCACCGACAGCCAATCCTCGCTGGCCCGCATCTACGGTTCGGCGTTGGCKATCGGCGAGACCATCGACGACGTTCGGCGTTGGCCGGGCGAGATCGAAGCGGTGCTAAAGAGCGACCTCGCCTCCGTTGCGGAGCGCTTCCTGCTGCCGCGCCGCTCCGTGACCGGCTATTTGAAATCGGCGAGCTAAACGACGCCAATCTGAACGGGATCAAGATGACTTCTTCCGTCGAGACTTTATCCGCGTCTCCGACCAAGGTGCAGACGTTGACTTCACCCGGTGGAGTCGAAGCCTGGCATGTGGAATCCGACGTCGTACCTTTGATCGCCGTCGCTTTCACCTTTGATGGCGGCTCCGCACACGATCCCGTCGGCAAGCCCGGCGTCGCGCAATTGCTTTCACGCCTTCTCGATGAGGGAGCCGGCGAATTCAATTCGGATGCCTTCCAGGAACGGCTCGCTGGCCGGGCGATCGAACTGTCGTTCAATGCCGGTCACGATGCCGTCGGTGGTTCGCTCAAGACGCTCGTCAAACACGCGGACGAGGCGTTTGAATTGCTGCGCCTCGCCCTCGCAGAGCCGCGCTTCGATCAGGATGCGATCGAACGCGTGCGCGCTCAGAGCATTGCCGGGCTTCGCTATCAGCAGAATGACCCCGGCGTGATGGCGACGCGTCGCTTCTTCGAGGTGGGTTTCGCCGGGCATCCCTATGGCCTCCCGACATCGGGGACGATCGAGAGCGTCTCCGCGATCACCCGCGACGATCTCGTTGCGATGCATCGCGCGATCATTGCCCGCGGGCGCGTCAAGATCGCCGTTGTGGGCGCCATCGACGCGGAGCGTCTCTCGCAGCTCCTCGACAAAGTGTTCGGTGACCTGCCGCAAGCTCCGCCGCTGCCCGTCGTCGAACAAACCGAACTGCAAGGAAGTGGATCACGCTACGTCGTCGACATCGACGTCCCCCAATCTGTCATCCGATTTGGCACCAAGGGTATCGCGTGGCGGGATCCCGACTTCATTCCGGCTTACGTGCTCAACCACATCCTCGGCGGCGGTGCATTCACTTCGCGCTTGTTCCAGGAGGTGCGTGAAAAGCGTGGCCTCGCCTACAGCGTCGGTAGTTCGCTCGTGAGTTACCGCGCCGCTGCAATGACCTGGGGCTACACGGCAACCAAGAACGAGCGCGTCGGCGAATGTCTCGACGTGATCGTAGGCGAAATGATGCGACTGAAGGAAGAGGGACCGTCCGACGAAGAATTGCAGAAGGCGAAGGATTATCTCGTCGGCTCGTATGCGCTCGGATTCGATACCTCGACGAAGATCGCCCACACACTGGTGCAGATCGCCTTCGAGGACCTCGGCATCGAATACATCGCTCGCCGCAACGCTCTCGTGACAGCCGTGACCCAGGACGATATCCGCCAGGCCGCCGAGCGCACGATCGGTGACGGCCAACTGTTGACGGTGATCGCAGGTAGGCCCACGGGGTTGTGAGGGGTTTCGCTCGCAACAGCCTCGCACCCTAGCCGTCGGCCCCCCGCTGCCCTACTGTCCCGCTCCTGTTTTCGAATCGGAGTCCCGGACATGCCCCTGAAGCAATCGATCGATCTCGCCTTGTCCTCGAACATCGGTGAGGGCGGGGCGCCGCAATCGGCCATTGATGCGGCCCTGACGGTGGTCGGCAAGGCGATGAAACGGTTGGCCGAAGACGATTCGAGTGGACGGTTGCCGCTCCTCCACATGCCGCAGACGACATCGGACTTCGATCAGATCCGGGAAGCCGCCGCTTGGCTCCGGCGCGACGCCACGGACGTGGTCTTTCTCGGCACCGGCGGTTCGAGTCTCGGCGGACAAACGCTGGCGCAGTTGAAGGATTATGCAGTGCCTGGCGCCGGCCGCTTCGCCGACGGACCGCGCGTCCACTTTCTCGACAATCTGGACCCGATCACCTTCGACCACGTCCTGCACCGGCTCCCCCTGTCCTCGACGCGGTTCGTCGCGATCTCGAAATCCGGTGGTACGGGCGAGACCCTGATGCAGACCATCGCGGTGCTCTCGGCTCTCKACCGCGCCGGMCTGAAGGCACGGCCGGGCGAGGTGTTTCTCGGTCTGTCGGAACCGCGCAAGGACGGGGGAAAGAACGCTTTGCGCGATCTGCTCGAACCGGAGGGCGTACGGTTTCTCGAACATCACACCGGCATCGGCGGCCGGTACTCCGTTCTCACCAATGTCGGGCTCTTGCCGGCGGCCGTGATGGGGCTCGACATCGCCGCGATCCGCCAGGGCGCCGCCGATGCCTACGCGCCGTTCCGAGAGGGACGTGCGGCTCAGGATGCGCCGGCTGCCGTTGGCGCGGCGTTGAACATCGCCATGATCCTCGAAGGCAAGAACACGACCGTCACGATGGCCTACGCCGATCGGCTCGAGCGATTTACCCGCTGGTGGGTGCAGCTCTGGGCGGAAAGCGTGGGCAAGAACGGCAAGGGCTCGCAGCCCGTCGCCGCGATCGGGCCGGTCGATCAGCATAGCCAATTGCAGCTCTACCTCGCAGGTCCCAACGACAAATTCTTTACGATCATGACGACGAGCGTTGCGGGACAAGGTCCGATCATGGACGAAAAGCTTTCGCGACGCGCCGGCGAGCCGGGTTTCGCCGGTAAGCGCATCGGCGATCTCGTTGCGGCGCAAGGCCGCGCCACTGCGGATACGCTGGCGAAGAACCACCGCCCGACCCGTCGCATTCACATCGAAAAGCTGGACGAGCGCGCGATGGGTGAAATCCTGATGCATTTCATGCTGGAGACGATCCTGGCGGGCTATGCGCTCGGCGTCGATCCGTTCGACCAGCCCGCAGTGGAAGAGGGTAAGATTCTCGCCAAGCAATACCTGGCCCAAGCGAACTTGGCCCAAGCGAACTCGGCCTAAGCGAACCCGGCTTAGGCGCGCTGAGGGACGCTGCCGCTGGTGTCGAAGGCCGGAACTCCCTATCATTCCTGATCAATCCGGAGCCCGAATCGCGCCCATGTCCGTCCGCCGCCTCGATCCTATTCTGGTCGACCGCATCGCTGCGGGTGAGGTGGTGGAGCGGCCTGCCGCTGCGGTCAAAGAGCTGATCGAGAACGCCATCGACGCCGGCGCCACTTCGATCGAGATCACGATCGAGGCCGGGGGACGGCGCCTCATCCGCGTCGTCGACGACGGGCACGGAATGACGCCGCAGGATCTGGAACTGGCGGTCGAACGGCACGCGACTTCCAAATTGCCCGACGGCGATCTCTTCGCCATCCAGACCCTTGGCTTTCGCGGCGAGGCCCTGCCGTCGATCGGCGCGGTCGCACGCCTGTCCATCACGACGCGCACGGTCGATGCC
>NZ_JBFUKD010000111.1:0-8057 GCF_056401005.1 Microvirga sp. P4_G7
CCCTTGGAGAGCGCGGCTTTACCCGCATCGGCCTCGATTCCACCGGGGAGAGGCAGATTGACGAGATGTCGCTCCAAAATCCCGTCGTGCTTGTCCTCGGTTCAGAGGGCAAAGGGCTTCGGCAACGAACCCGCGATTGTTGCGATCACATCGGTCGGCTCGACATGCCGGGGGTGATCAAAAGCCTCAACGTCTCGAACGCCGCCGCCATCGCGCTTTACGCAGTGACGAAAGCGGTCGCACAGAAATAATCATCTCCTTCTCTTGCGAAACTGAGCCGTTTTACTTGGTTTCCGGCGTCTTAGACTGAAGTCGCAAATACCAATTGGGAATTGTGGGGCGCTGCCCTGTCGTTAGGCTTTCCACCCGATGGACGTCTCGGCTGCGAATCGCGGCGTGAGATGTCCTTGACGCCAAGCTCACACGCTTTGACGCAAGACCCCCCGCTTGTTGGGGGAAACATTGGAGGGAATCGCCATGGCAACCGCTGCCACGACGCCACGGACGGACGCTGCAGTCCGCCCGATGAGCAAGGAGGAGAAGAAAGTCATCTTCGCCTCTTCGCTCGGCACAGTATTCGAATGGTACGACTTTTATCTTTATGGGTCGCTCGCGGCCATCATCGGCGCGCAGTTCTTCAGCCAATATCCGAAGGCGACGCAGGACATCTTCGCCCTCCTCGCCTTCGCTGCGGGCTTCCTGGTCCGCCCCTTCGGCGCCCTGGTCTTCGGGCGCATCGGTGACCTCGTCGGCCGGAAATACACCTTCCTCATCACCATCRTGATCATGGGCTTGTCGACMTTCATCGTSGGCCTCTTGCCCTCGTCGAACCAGATCGGCGTGCTCGCGCCCGTCATTCTGATCGCGCTGCGCCTCCTGCAAGGCCTCGCGCTCGGTGGTGAATATGGTGGCGCTGCAACCTACGTGGCCGAGCATGCTCCCCACGGTCGTCGCGGCTTCTACACCTCGTGGATCCAGACGACGGCGACGCTCGGTCTGTTCCTGTCGCTCATCGTGATCCTGTTCACGCGAACCATCCTCGGCGAGCCGGCCTTCGCGGCTTGGGGCTGGCGCATTCCGTTCCTGGTCTCGGTGGTGCTCCTCGGCATCTCGCTGTGGATCCGCCTCCAGCTCCAGGAATCTCCCGCCTTCCAGAAGATGAAGGAAGAGGGAACGGGCTCCAAGGCTCCGCTCAAGGAAGCCTTTGGCCAGTGGAAGAACGCCAAGATCGCGCTGATCGCCCTTCTCGGCCTCACCGCCGGCCAGGGCGTGGTCTGGTATACAGGCCAGTTCTACGCTCTGTTCTTCCTGCAATCGATCCTCAAGGTCGACGGGTATACCGCAAACCTGCTGATTGCCTGGTCGTTGCTTATCGGCACGGCATTCTTCGTGTTCTTCGGCTGGCTGTCGGACAAGATCGGTCGCAAGCCGATCATCCTCGCGGGCTGCCTGATCGCCGCCCTGACTTACTTCCCGCTCTTCAAGCAGATCACCACCTTGGCGAACCCTGCTCTCGAAGCCGCGGTGGAGAACGTCAAGGTGACCGTGGTGTCAGATCCGACCGATTGCGGAAACTTGTTCAACCCGGTCGGTACCCGCGTCTTCACCACCTCGTGCGATCTCGCTCGCGACTATCTGGCGAAGTCCTCGGTGAAGTACGGCACGGAACCGGGCCCGGCAGGTCAGCCGGCGAAGGTCCGCATCGGAACGACCGACGTGACCTTCGAGGCAGCGGCCAAGACCGCCGACTCGCAGAAGGCCGTGCTGGCCGCTCTGCAGGCGGCAGGTTATCCGAAGGCCGGCGACGCTCAGATCGTGAAGATGAGCCATCCGTTCGACGTCTTCCGTCCACAAGTGGCCGGAATCATCGGACTGCTCTTCATCCTCGTGATCTTCGTGACGATGGTGTACGGGCCGATCGCGGCCGCGCTGGTGGAGCTCTTCCCGACGCGCATCCGCTATTCGGGCATGTCGCTGCCCTACCACATCGGTAACGGCTGGTTCGGCGGCCTTCTGCCGGCAACGGCCTTCGCCATGGTGGCCCAGACAGGCGATATCTACTACGGCCTGTGGTACCCGATCGTCATCGCCCTGATGACCTTCGTGATCGGCATGATCTTCGTGCCGGAAACGAAGAACAGGGACATCTTCGCCTACAAGGGCGAGGATTGATCACGTAACTCGGAACTAAGATAGAATTGGCCCCGCCTAAGGCGGGGCCTTTTTTGCGGCAATCTGACGGCCGGCAGGTCAGTAACAGGTCGTGACGCGCCGGACGAGCCAGCCTTCGCCTTCCACGAACAGACGCTTGCGCGACTGCTGACAGTTGGAGGGCAAACTCAGCCCGCCGGTGGACGATGTCACCTGGGGCTCTTTCTTTGCCAACACCTCGGAAATCTTCGCTGAGGTCGTCGGCGCGGCCTTGACCGCTTTCGACTTCGTCCCACCCGCCGCGTCGACGGGCGCAGCTAGAATTAGCGCCAAAATGCCGATGCCGGCGCCGACAATCATCGATCGCCCGGGGGACAGGAAAAATTCTCGCATAGCCGACGCCCTAGCCTTGGATCCAATCATTACGCTAGGTAAGTCGCACAGGACAGGTTTTGTTGCGGTGCTCCCGAGCACATTATTTTGATGGGGGTCGGGAACTTGATTTCGGCGCGGCCGAGAACTTGCGCCGGGAGGCGCGGCCAAGAACTTGCGCCGGGAGGCGCGGCCAAGAACTTGCGCCGGGAGGCGCGGCCAAGAACTTGCGTCGGAAGGCGCGCGCTGCTAGGTGAGCGCCCTGGCGCCGGCGTAGCACAGCGGTAGTGCAGCGGTTTTGTAAACCGAAGGTCGGGAGTTCGATCCTCTCCGCCGGCACCATTCTCAAAAAAAACATTCTCGAAGCATGCGGCCCATCGCGCGGTCGACGGCCTTTTCGCGCTCACGATGTTGTCGCGCTCACGATCTTATTGCGCTTCGAGTAAAACCTAGTCGAACAACTAGTGTGACGCTAGGGAACATACCCTAAGGCTGGGACAGCTCCGCGCCCAACGCCCTTTCCCTGATGCCCATTCCCGCGCGGTACCTCCGAGGTGCTCAAACGTGTTCGGCCGAATTCATATCGCGCTCGTACTTTTCGCCTGCATGCTGCCCCTTGGGGCAGTCCAGGCCCAGGACCTGCCGCCGCCGTCAGGAAAAGTCATCCTGACCGTGACCGGAAAGATTGCCGTGACGAACGCGCCGGGGGCGGCGCAGTTCGACCGGGCCATGCTCGAACGGCTCGGCGTGCGCACGCTCAAGACCAGCACGAACTGGACCGACGGCGTCAACACGTTCGAGGGCGTTCTGGTGCGGGACGTTCTCGACAAGATCGGCGCGAAGGGTCAAACGGCCTCGGCGGCCGCGCTCAATGACTACGCGATCGACATCCCGATGTCCGATTTCAAGAACTACGACGTCATCCTCGCATTCCGCATGGACGGTAAAGAACTTCTGCCCTCGGACAGAGGGCCGTTGTGGATCGTCTATCCGAAGGATGAGCAATCGGAGCTTCAGAATGTCAGGCTCGATTCCCGCTGGGTTTGGCAACTGAAATCCCTGACGGTCCAATGATCGCTCGTCTATTCCGATCCCGCCCTCTGCTTCTTTCAGCCGCCGCCATTCTCGTTTTCTTCATCTCCCTGGACTTTGCCGTCATTCGCCTTGTCGCAATCGAGCGCGGTCTCAAGGACGATATCGGCGACGACATGACGTGGCAGATCACCCAAGCCCAGTTCGAGAATGTCCGCTTCCTGGATACGGTGGCGCAATATGTCAGCGGCAACGAGGAGGTGTCGCCTGAAGACCTACAATTGCGTTACGATATTCTGTTAAGTCGTCTCAAGGTTTTCGAGACGGGCAAACCCAGGAACTATCTGGCGCAATCGGGCGTCCTCGAAAAGATCGACCAACATGTCATCGCGGTCGAGGCTCTGGCGCCGCAGATCGAGACGCTCAAGCCGCGAGACGAAGAAGCCGAAGACACCATCCGCGCAGCCACGCAGCCGTTGACGATGTTCCTGCGGACAGCGACGAACCAGGTCATGCTCGAAGTCCGCCGCCGCGCGCTGGCGCTCCGAGACGACCGTCGCGATACCCTCCTGGAGATTCTGGGATATCTCGCCGGCGTGCTGACGAGCGGCGCGGTGCTGGTCATTCTGACCATTCGCGCACGCCGCGAAATCGCGTCCAAGGAAGAATCCCTTCGGCGTCAGCGCGAACTCAGCCAGCTGTACAGGACGCTGGTCACGATGGTCACCCATCAGTTCGGCACTCCGCTCGCCGTCATCGACTCGAGCGCACAACGCATGATCCGGCGCGGTTGTGCGATGGACGCGGAAGAGATCGAGGCACGCAGCAACTATATTCGCGAGGCGGTCTCCGGATTGCTGCAGATGATGCAGAGCACACTCAATGCGGCACGGCTCGACGAGGGTGAGATTTCCTTCAGGCCGCGCACGACGGACCTCAGCCAACTGATAGACACCGTTTGTGAACGTCATCGCCATCTCTATCCCGATCGCCGCCTGCTGATTGAAGGAACGCTGGCTGATCCGTCCGTGTTCTGTGATCCGACCTTGATCGAAGGCGCCTTTTCGAACCTCGTGTCGAATGCCCTCAAGTTTTCGGAGAAGCGCACGTCCGTCCGCGTGAGTTCCACGCTCGACGACAGCTTCGTGAACATCAGCGTCCAGGATTACGGCGTCGGCATCCCGCCGGACGAGATCGATCAGGTTTTCGCCCAGTTCTTCCGCGCCCGGACCGGGGAGAAGATCGCCGGTACCGGAATTGGCTTGAGCTTTGCCCTCAACATCGCACGCCTGCACGGCGGCGATATCACCGTCACGAGCACGGAAGGCATAGGCTCGACGTTCACCATGCGGTTGCCCCGCCGGGCATCGATCGTCTCCGACGCGGCAGCCTCCTAGGAAGCGTACAGGCAATCCTGCTATCGCGATTTGCATTTCCCGGCATCGGCGTTCAATACCTCGCCATGCAAACGACGATCCTCGACCCGAACGATCCGCGCATCGAGCCATACCGGGCGGTGCGCGAGCGCGACCTCATCGGCCGTGAGGGCCTCTTCGTCGCCGAGGGCGAGGTCGTCCTGCGCGTTTTGCTCAGTCGGTCGCGTTTCACGGTCGAATCCCTCCTCATCGCGGAAAGCCGGATGGATGCGATCGGCGAATTGTTGGCGCTCGTTCCCGACGGTGTTCCGGTTTACGTCGCCGGCCGACAGGTGATGGATGCGATCGTCGGCTTCCCGATCCATCGCGGTATTCTGGCGATCGGCAAGCGGGGTGCCGACCCCGCCGCGTCCGATCTTCTTGACGATCTCCCGTCCGAGGCTCTCGTGGTGGGGCTCGTCGGGCTCGCCAATCACGACAATGTCGGCGGGATTTTCCGGAACGCGGCAGCCTTCGGCGTCGATGCCATCTTGCTCGATGAACAGACATGCGATCCGCTGTACCGGAAAGCCATTCGCGTATCCGTCGGCGGGGCGCTCGTCGTACCTTTCGCCCGGATCGGCTCACCATCCATGATGGTGGACATGCTGCGGGCGTCCGGCTTTGAGGTAATGGCGCTCAGTCCTTCGGGACGGGAAACGCTCGGGTCCGTCCGCCGCGCCGCGCGGACCGCGCTCCTTCTGGGCGCGGAGGGGCCCGGGTTGCCGTCTGAACTCCTCGCGGACAGCCGCACGATCGCCATTCCCATGACGAGCGGATTCGATTCTTTGAATGTCTCGACGACCAGCGGCATTGTCCTGCATCACTTGAGGCAAAACCCTCCCTGAGCCGACTTTTCCCTGGGAAGACAAACCTCTCCTTATTGTGAAGCTGGGCCGCTTGATCGCGCGCCGGCGTGCAATAGCCTCTCGGCATACTCGGGAGGTATCATGTCGACCATCACGCGCCGTATCGTACTCGCGGGCAGCACGCTCGCCCTCGCAAATCCCTTTGGAGGCATCGCATTGGCTCAAGGCACCACGCCCACGCCTGGCGGGTCCCGGCAAGCGCCTGGGTTCTACCGCTACAAGGTCGGCGACATCGAAGTGACGGCCATCAACGATGGATTCGCCAAACGCCCGCTCGAAGGCTTCATCCGCAACGCGGAATTGGGCCAGATCGAGCAGGCGATGAAGGACGCATTTCTCCCTGCCGACGCGCTGCCGATTACGTTCAACACCCTCGTTCTCAAGCGGAACGATCGCCTGACTCTCATCGATGTCGGCAATGGCGATCTCGGTGCGCCCACCTCAGGCACCTGGATGGCGAATTTCCGCGCCGCCGGCTTCGATCCGGCTCAGGTCAACACGGTGGTGATCAGCCATTTCCATGGCGATCACATCAATGGCCTGCGCCTGAAGGACGGCACCGCCGTATTCCCGAACGCCGAGATCATGGTTCCTGCGGCCGAATGGGCTTTCTGGATGGACGACGCCCGCATGAGCCAGGCGCCGGAGGGCATGAAGGGAGGATTCCAGAACGTTCGCCGCGTGTTCGCTCCGATTGCAAAGGACGTGAAGCGTTACGAGAACGACAAGGAAGTGGTGCCTGGACTCACATCGATCGCGACCCCCGGCCACACGCCTGGGCACACGTCTTTCATGCTCTCGTCCGGTGCCGGCAAGCTCCTCGTCATGTCCGACGTCACGAACCACCCCGCCCTTTTTGTGCGCAATCCGGATTGGTCGGCGATATTCGACATGGATGCCGACGTCGCTCGACAGACGAGGCACCGCATGCTGGATCTTGCGGCGACCGAGCGCGCTCAGGTGGCGTTCTACCATGCCCCGTTCCCAGCCACCGGCCATATCGGCAAGGAGGGCAGCAAGTTCCGCTTCGTGCCGGTCCAGTGGAGTTCGGCCGTCTGAACGATCCGTCTCACCCGTTTATCTCGCCCGCCGTCTCGGCGGCGAGCCAAGCCAGGGTGCCGCCGTCCCATCCGGTCGGCTCGAAACTCAGGATGACCGGCGTCTCATAGGGATGCCGGTCCTTCAGGGCGGCCAGCACAACGCGTTCGCGCCCTTTCACGGTCTTCAGGAGTGCGGCGACTTCGGTGCCATGCTCCACCGCGCCCTTCCATGCGTAGACCGAGCGCATGCCGGGAAGCACATTCATGCAGGCGATCAGTTTGTCCCGCACGAGCCCCTCCCCGATGGACAATGCGATGTCGACATCTGGAAAGGTCGTATAGACGAGGAGAGGTTGGTCCATGCTATGCCTCTTGTCAGGTTGGTCCTGGCAGGACGAGGGTAATTGGGCATGGCGCGCCGTTTCAACAGGGTCGCATTCATTGCGAGTCCCAGTCCCGAGGCTCAAGAGGCCCGCAAAACGTTGGAGGACGTCTATCCCCACGTGGGACCGGACGAGGCCGACGTCATCGTCGCGTTGGGTGGCGACGGCTTGATGTTGCGCTGTCTGCATCAGTTCATGGGATCCGCCAAGCCGATCTACGGCATGAACAAGGGATCCGTTGGATTCCTCATGAACGAGTTCCGTTCTGACGGTCTTTTCGAGCGACTGGAGGAAGCGCAGCGCAGCGTGGTCCACCCGCTGTTGATGGTCGCGTGGGACGTTCATGGCGATTCTCACACCGCCCGCGCCGTCAACGAAGTTTCGATGCTGCGGCAGACCTACCAGGCCGCCAAGCTCAAGGTCAGCGTCGATTCCCATGTTCGGCTCGCGGAACTGAGCGCCGACGGTATTCTCGTCGCGACGCCGGCCGGCTCGACCGCGTACAACCTCTCGGTCGACGGCCCGATTCTTCCGCTGAACGCGACGCTCCTCGCATTGACGCCGATCTCCGCGTTCCGGCCCCGCCGTTGGCGCGGCGCATTGCTGCCGGATTATGCGCGGATCGAGATCGAGGTCTTGGAACACGACATGCGGCCAGTGAGTGCGGTCGCCGATCATACCGAATTTCGCAACGTATCACGTGTCCAGGTCTCGATGGATCGCAGCGTCGATCTCGTCATGCTGCACGATCCGGGGCACAGCCTGGACGAGCGCATCCTGCGCGAGCAGTTCGGG
>NZ_JBFUKD010000112.1:0-8049 GCF_056401005.1 Microvirga sp. P4_G7
GCGACACGCGCAAGGGCCGATTTCAAAGGCCGACGAGATGCGGCTGCTGGCGCTGCCCCTGGCCTATATCGAGGCTCGGCACCGCCTCGGCCTCCTCGACGACAATCTCAGGATGCGTTTCGTCCGGGCACGGGGCCTCGTGCGCGAAATGCTGGAATCGTCGGGCGATCCGGGCGTCGAGTTCTATGATCAGGAGAAACTGTGCGTCGCCGCGCCCCTTCGCGACAATTTGCTGTTCGGGCGGATCAGTTATAATATTGCGAATGCACAATTGCGGGTCGCCGAGGCCATTTGGTCCGTCGTCAGCGAGCTTGGCCTTCTTGCCAGCATCGAGCGGATCGGTTTGGATCATCAGGTGGGAACCGCGGGTCGGCTCCTCGATGCCCACCAGCGCGCCAGCATCAATCTGGCTCGCTGCCTTGTCAAAAAGCCGGACGTCCTGATCATCGACAATGCACTTGCCTCTTTCGATGAGGCGCGTGCCCAAAAGTTGGTTGGGGTCCTACTGGAATTGTGCGAAGGCCGCAGTCTATTCATGGTTCTTCCCAACGAACGGCAGGCTGAGGCTTTCGATATCAGCGTGCGTTTTCGCAGGGGACAGGTTACGACAGAGAAACGCCATCTGTCGTCGTCAACAGAAGAGAGAACTTCTGACGCGCAGTTGGCGGGAGGGGTAGTATGACGCTGGAATCCGAGGTCCAATCGCTTCGTCAGGTGMCGATGTTCAAAGACATCGACCCCGCGCGGCTCAAATTGCTCGCCTTCACCAGCGAGCGCGTTCAGTTTTCCGGCGGCCAACGCTTCTTTTCTCAGGGCGACGTCTCGGACGCCGCTTACGTTATTCTCGACGGGCGAGCACAGGTCATGCTCGATACGCCGCGCGGCGAGATTCAAGTCGCGGAACTTGGAAACAATGCCCTCGTCGGCGAGATGGGGATTCTCTCCGATACACCGCGATCCGCGACCATCGTGGCGGCCGATCAGACCATCGCGCTGCGGATCGACAAGCGCGTCTTCCTCGAATTGCTGGCGCAGTTTCCCCAGATCGCACTCGCCGTGATGCGCGAACTCGCCGACCGGCTGGAGCGCACGAACGCACAATTGGTGGCTCAATCGCGTTCTTAACGTTGCGTAAAGATCGCGCCTCCCAAAAAATTTCAGAAATCTGACGTTTCGTGCCGTTTTTATGGTCAAGCTGACCGATTCTCGTCACAAGTTGCCGCCAACCCTTGTCCCAGAATGGCACAAGGGACTGATCCGACCACGTAGCCGGGTCAGCTGGGAAAGCAATGACGACCAGGTCGAGCGCGCCTTCAGGCGCGGCCCGTTGTGACGCGCGGGTATGCACGCAATCGTTTGGCGCGACTGGCCGCCGCGTCGCTCATCTCTTCATCGCCTGTGGTTTGGTGGTCGGTCTTCAGGGTGTGACAGCTGGTCCCGCCGCCGTCGCGACCTTGCCTTACAGGCTCGCGGTCCTCGCCCCCATCGAGGTCTCTCCGATCGAGGTTGCCCCGATCGAGGTCAAGGAGGTCTTCGATCCGTCGCTCACCAAGAAGCCCGGCCTGTTCGCGTCGATCTTGAAGGCCGCCTTCCCCTTCCTGAGCAAGACCGAAGCCACCGATACCGCGTCGCCCCGAAGCCCCGTGGCCGAGGACATGGAGGAATTGGTCAGCTTCGGAAAGCAGAGCGCGCCGCGATGGCTGGTGCAGTCCATCCTCAACGCCGCGCGCATCGCCGGGGTCGATCCGGTCTACATGATGACGCTCGCGGATGTGGAATCGAGCCTTTCGCCGGACGCCAAAGCGGCGACGTCGAGCGCGGAGGGTTTGTTCCAGTTCATCGACCGGACCTGGCTCGAAACGCTCTACACCCACGCGGCCGATTATGGCTATGGAGCCGTCGCGGAGGCCATCAAGATGGTCGATGGAGAACCGGCGCTCAAGAACGAGAAGGACAAGGCCTGGGTCATGAGCCTGAGGCGCGATCCGTACTTTTCCGCGCTGATGGCGGGCGAGCTCATAAAAGATATCGAGCGTGAGTTGCAGGGACAGGGGGAGAGAGAGCTCGCCGAGGCCGAGCTCTATCTGGCCCATTTCCTCGGGGCGACGAGCGCCATCCGGTTCCTTCACGCCCTCGATGAATCACCTGACGTCGCCGCTTCGAAGCTTTTTCCGCAGGCGGCGAAGGCCAATGCGGGCCTCTTCACCGAAGTCCAGGGTCGCAAGCGCCGGCCGATCAGTGTCGCCGGCCTGTATGATCGCATCGACTCCAAGATCGTCCGCCGGCTCGATCGTTATGAGGCCGTCGAGCCAAGGCTGCTCGACACGGCAAATCTCGCCAAACAGAGCGTCGAGGCGAACGCCGCGATCCGCTGATCACCAGCGGAGCCGGATCCGTCAGAACGCCTTGAACGTGATGATCGTGTGCGTGTCGGCGATCTCGTTGATCGACTGCACGTTTTCCGCGATGAAACGACCGATATCGGCACCATCGTCGATGTGGAACTTCGCGAGAATGTCGTAATTGCCGGCCGTCGAGTAGATCTCCGAGGCAATCTCACGATCGGCGAGCGCACTGGCGACGTCGTAAGTCTTTCCAAGCTTGCATTTGATTTCGACAAAGAAGGTCTGCATTGCGTCGTTCCTGTGGGCGCCTCGTTTCCGAGGATAGTCCATGATGCGGTGGAGTGGAAACGGTCAACGATGTGACGGAGAGGCGGATTGCCGGCGACCTCCGATTAGTCCGCCAAGTCCGCGATTTCCGCGATTTCCGCGTTTCGACGGCCGACGCTCACATAGGTGAAACCGCGCCGCTCCATTTCCATCGGATTGTAGATGTTTCGCAGGTCGACAACCGTCGGAACCCTCAAGGCGGCCTTGAGCCGTCCGAGGTCGAGGGCGCGGAACATGTCCCATTCCGTGACGATGACGAGTGCGTCGGCGCCGCGCGAACAGGAATAGGGATCGCTCGTGTATTCCACGTCCGGCAGAAGGGCAGCCGCTGCACCCATACCCTCCGGGTCGTAGGCGCGCACGGTCGCTCCGGCGTCCTGCAATGTCGTGATGATCGACAAGGCCGGCGCGTCGCGCATGTCGTCCGTGTTCGGCTTGAAGGTGAGGCCGAGGATGGCGATGGTCTTGCCGCGCACGGAACCATCGCACGCGGCGATGATCTTGCGGCCCATGGCGCGCTTGCGCTGATCGTTCACGGCGGCCACCGTTTCGACGATCCGCGTCGGCGCGTCGAAATCCTGCGCGGTCTTGATCAGCGCCAATGTGTCCTTCGGAAAACACGAGCCGCCGTAACCTGGCCCAGCGTGGAGAAACTTGGATCCGATCCGGTTGTCGAGACCGATGCCACGGGCTACGTCTTGGACGTTCGCTCCGACCTTTTCGCAGAGGTCGGCGATTTCGTTGATGAAGGTGATCTTGGTCGCGAGAAAAGCATTCGCGGCATATTTCGTCAGCTCCGCGGTTCGGCGCGAGGTCACGAGCAGGGGCGACTGGTTGAGATAGAGCGGCCGGTAGATTTCGGTCATCGCCGCCTCGGCGCGCTTGTCCTCGGTTCCGATGAGGATCCTGTCGGGCCTTTTGAAATCGGCGATCGCCGCGCCTTCGCGGAGAAATTCTGGGTTCGATACCACCGAAAAATCGGCATCCGGCCGGACTTCACGAATGATCCGCTCGACCTCGTCGCCGGTGCCCACTGGGACCGTCGATTTGGTCACCACCACCGTATAGCCGGACGACAGGGCGGCTGCGATGTCGCGCGCCGCCTGATGGACGTAGGTCAGGTCCGCGTGACCGTCGCCGCGGCGGGACGGCGTGCCGACCGCGATGAACACCGCTTCAGCCTGGTGAACGTGTTCGGCGAGGTCCGTGGCGAAGCTGAGCCGGCCCTCGCGCACGTTCTTGGCCACCAGCTCGGCAAGGCCTGGCTCGAAAATCGGCATCTCGCCACGCCGTAGAGCCTCGATCTTGGCCGGATCGGTGTCGACGCAACATACTTCGTGCCCGAAATCCGCAAAGCACGCACCCGAGACGAGGCCGACATAGCCGGCCCCGATCATCGCAACACGCATTCAGGCCTCCTGTTTTCAGGCGATTGGGTTTAAGGGGATGACAGCTTCACCGCAACCCGGGACGAAGAAAGAGCGCCATTCCCTTGGCTCGTCCCTTTGGTTTCCTTTGACTTCCCCTAAAAACTCTCCACAACACGCCGTCTCATTCAGGGCGAGAAGTTCTATGGACAATCCATTTCTTGTCGAGGTGACCCGAGGCAATCTCGTCGAGTCGCGCCATCGGGGGGCTATTTCGGTCATCGATGCCGATGGCGGGTTGGTTTTGTCCTTGGGAGCGGTCGAATATCGGGTTTTCCCGCGCTCTGCGGTGAAGGCGCTGCAAACCATGCCCCTCGTCGAAACCGGGATCGCCGACAAGTTCGCGCTGACGGACGAGGAAATCGCCCTGGCCTGCGCTTCTCATTCTGGTGAGCCGAGGCATGTGGCTGTCGCCACCTCGATACTGTCGAAGGTGGGGTGCGACGAAGGCTGCCTCGAATGCGGCGCTCATTGGCCTTTGGGCGAGGACGCCACCCGGGCGCTCGCCGCGTCGGGCGGGAAGCCCTCGGCCCTGCACAACAACTGCTCCGGCAAGCATGCCGGCTTCATCTGCCTCGCCTGCGGTTTGGGGGAGGATCCCAAGGGTTATGTCGGCGCAGGGCACAAGGTGCAGCAGACGGTGCGCGGCATGCTCGAGGACATGACCGGCGCCTCGCATACGAGCGATGTCGCCGGCACCGACGGGTGTTCGATTCCGACCTATGCGATGCCGCTACCGGCGCTCGCTTTCGCTTTCGCGAAATTCGGCAGCGGGCATGGCATTTCGCCAAGCTGCAAGAAGGCTGCCGATCGTATCCGGAGGGCGGTGGCGCAAAATCCCTTCATGATCGCCGGAACCGGTCGCTTCGATACGAAGGCCACGGAAATCCTCGGCGAGCGAGCCTTCGTGAAGACCGGAGCGGAGGGAGTCTATTGCGCTGCGCTGCCGGAGCTCGGCTACGGCATCGCGCTCAAGATCGACGACGGCGCTTCCCGGGCCGCCGAGGTCGCGATGGCCAAGCTCCTGCTGCATTTCCTGGAACTTGGGGATGCTGAGCGCGCTGGTCTCGGCGCTTTGGCCAGTCCTGTCCTCAAGAATTGGAACGGCACCGACGTCGGCTCGCTCCGCGCCGCAGAAGCGCTGACCGTTTTCTGAGGTCTAGAGACCCAAAAGGCTCGCGATCTCGTCGGCCGCGGCATTGGGCGCGAGCACCCCGTCGGAGACCATGGTCCGGAGTGCCGGCAAACGCTCGCGGAGGGCTGGATCCGTCATCAGTTTTTCGTGAATGCGTTCTTCGACGAGCGCCCACATCCATTTCAGGTCCTGCGCCTTGCGTTTAGCCGCCAATTCGCCTGTCGCTTCGAGGCGATTGCGGTGGTCGAGGATCGTCTGCCACATCTCTTCGAGACCGAGACCGGTAAGGCCCGAGATCACGACGACCGGCGGTGTCCACGTGGCGGAGGCCGGGGTGAGAATATGGAGCGCCGCGCGATATTCTGCGGCGGCTGCTTTCGCCTTCATTGCGGCGTCGTCTCCCTTGTTGACGGCGATCATGTCCGCCAATTCGAGAATGCCCTTCTTGATTCCCTGCAACTCATCACCGGCGCCCGGGAGCATCAGAACGAGGAAAAAATCCGTGAGATCGGCGACGGCCGTTTCGGATTGGCCGACGCCGACGGTCTCGACGAGGATCACGTCGAAACCCGCGGCCTCGCAAAGGAGCATGGCTTCGCGGGTTTTCGCGGCGACGCCACCGAGCGTACCGGATGTGGGAGAGGGGCGGATGAAGGCGTTCGGGTCCGCCGCCAGTTTCGCCATACGCGTCTTGTCGCCGAGAATGGCGCCGCCCGTCCGCGTCGAACTCGGATCGACGGCGAGTACGGCGACTTTCTTGCCTTCGGCCGTGAGGCGACTGCCGAGGGTGTCGATGGCGGTGGACTTACCGACCCCGGGAACACCGGTCACCCCGATCCGCACGGCACGTCCCGTGAGGGGCAGCAACTCCTGCAAAAGGATCCGCGCGGCTGCCCTGTGGTCGGTCCGACGTGACTCGATGAGGGTGATCGCCCGCGCGAGCGCAGCACGGTCGCCCCTCGCCACGGCGTCCGCCGTTACTTCGATCTTTCGGTTCGCTTGCCCAGCCATCGGGAAGGTTTAGATCATTTCTGCGATAAAAGGGATGAGGCGGTCGCTCGATTTCACCAGATGATCGGATCCATCCCGATCCGTCCCCAGCCCGGCAGCTTCAAGGCGGGGCGGCGAATGTCGACACCTGCGGTCAACCCGAGCACATCGAGTTCCAGTCCCTCGATCCAACCGACGGACAGCCCCGCGTATCCTGCCAAAGACACCTGCACGCCGGTTCTGCTGGGAGTGAAGCCCACGATGTCACCCATGGGCTGCCAGTCCTTGCCGAGAGCCGTCGGCGGGAGCGGCGCCGCCAGTTCCGGAACCGATCGCATCACGTGAGCGACGAATGTGTTCGAGTTCGGTCCCGGCCAAGCGTTGTAAGCGCCAAACGAGCGATAGGGGTAAGTCGAGACCGCGTTCCGTATTTTTGGGATGAGTTGCTCCGCCTCTGCGCCTTCGATCAGAACGAGCGGTTGCGGCGCATTGCCGAACCAGCGTCCGTCGGGCACCCAGCCGTTGGTGCGGATCGGGCTTCCCCATCCGACCTTGTCGTAGCGCGTATAGGCGACGCCGCCGGCTTCCTTCACCACGATCCAGGTGTGGTGAGCGAAGATGCCGCGCCAGCGACCCACTCGCGCGGCGTACACCGCCACGATCGCCTGTGGCGCCTCGGACGCTTGCGGCAGCAATTTCGCACTCGACCAATCGGCGCCACGCCAATCGGGCGCGACGTCTTCGCGCATGACCCACCATAAGGCGTGCGTCCCGAGCGGCAGCAGAAACAGGCCAAAGACGACGAGAACGATGGTCCGGAGAAGCAACATCGTTCGGACCGTAGGGCGACGGCCCGGTCTCAGCAAGCTGGTTTGGCCCCAAGGCGGGTTCGCTCATGAAGTGTTTACCATGCGACGCATGCTTTCACGCCGGCCGTCGATCTGCCTTGTGCTCGCCACGATCAAAGGCAAGACAGAGGCCCAACCCTTTCACATCCCCCATCATGCTCGCAATCCTTCTCCGAAACGTTCGCCTCGTCGCTGCCGGTCTCCTGACGCTCGCTGTCGCCGGCTGCATCGGCGGCGATGGCGATCTGGGAAGCGCGCTGGCGCCTCCACGGTCCGCGCTCATGCGCGATCCGACGATCTTCGTCGCCACGACGCGTCTTCCCGTCGGAACCCCGATCCAGAAGCCGTGGTTMAGCGCGCAACGCGCGCCCGATCTCATTTTCGCCAAGGCGCATATGAAATTGCCCGACCGCTCGATGGTCGGCCGCGTCGCCTCGATGGTTTCCGGCGACTGGGACATCGCGACAGTCGACGATGTGGTGCGCAAGAATGCCGCCGACGCGTTCGCCCAGCAAGCACTCGGTCAGAACGTGCTGCTCTACGTGCAMGGCTACAAGGAGAGTTTCGAAACCGGTGCCGCCTCGGCGGCGCAATTGTCGAGCGGGATCAACTTTCCCGGCATCTCGGGATTGTTCACCTGGCCTTCCGCCGGCTCGACCTTCAGCTACGTCAGCGATCGCGAAAGCGCCATGTGGTCGCGCGATGCCATGCAAGATCTTCTGACGGCCCTGGCGAATTCCCCGAGCGGCGGTCGCGTGCATATCGTCGCGCACAGTATGGGAACGCTGCTGACTCTCGAGACCCTGCGCATGCTTCGCGCCGCCGGTGGCGAGAGCGCCATGTCACGCATCGGCGCAGTCGTGCTGGCGGCGCCTGACATCGACATCGATCTGTTTGCCCGCGGCGTCGAGCACCTTGGGGCCGATGCGCAGAAGATCACCGTCATCAGCGCGACGAACGATCGTGCCCTCGCCATG
>NZ_JBFUKD010000113.1:0-7958 GCF_056401005.1 Microvirga sp. P4_G7
CGTCGCGATGATGGTGACAGTGCTCGGCGTCGCATGGATCGGAATGCGAGGTTTGGTGGAGGTGATGAGAGTCCGGCGGAGGAACGCAGCCGACCTGGTCATGTCCGGGACTGACCAAGATCGCGCAGCCTATGACCACGCCATGCGAACCGCTCTCCTGCCATTCCGAGACATCGTGCCTGCCGTCATTCCGGGGCGAGTGGAGCGAGAGCCCGGAACCCATAAACGCTGACGCTACAGGTAGAGCACCGTGACTGTCGCGCGCCCCTTTCGTTCCCTTCAGTGGCTATGGGTTCCGGGCTCCACTACGCGGCCCCAGAATGACGGGCGGTGGTGGCCGGGACGAGCCCGACCATGACAGGGGAGGGGGAGTTTTTGCGCCGCTGCGCAACCGCTTCCCTCCTCGCCCTTGCCGGAACGGACGTTGACCGGCGCATGAAATCCAGTGTTACGTCGATCCTGGAGCTGGGCTGAACCMGGCTCTGGGGCGTGAGAACCCTTTACGCAGCGGCAAGCATCTGCCGCAACGATGCCTTCCTTGCCTTACGGCCGGGGAGGCGCTGTCGTATGTCCAGGGCGAAAGCCTAAAGGGCAGCGCGGTCGTCTGCGTACGGCTTCTCAACTCCCCGACCACCAGGGCTCCTGGTGGTCGTTCTCGTTTCAAGGGAGGGGATTGATGGACCCGATGATACCGGCGTTTGGCGAATACAGCGTGGTCGCTGATTTTCTCAACAAGTTCCACACGGCGAGCGAGATCATTCAGGCGCTGATGATCGTCGCGATGATGGTGACAGTGCTCGGCGTCGCATGGATCGGAATGCGAGGTTTGGTGGAGGTGATGAGAGTCCGGCGGAGGAACGCAGCCGACCTGGTCATGTCCGGGACTGACCAAGATCGCGCAGCCTATGCCATGCGAACCGCTCTCCTGCCATTCCGAGACATCGTCCCCGCCGTCATTCCGAGCCCAGTGGAACGAGAGCTCGGAACCCACGAACGCTGACGCTGAAAGACAGAGCGCGAAATCGTCGTGCTCCATTCGCTACCCTCGGCGGTGATGGGTTCCGGGCACCGCCGCGCGGCCCCGGAATGATGGGGCCTGCTGGGCGCTCAGCCCCGCTTGAGCAGGAACACGCCCTGGGCGCCAAAAAGATTCCAGACCCACCAGGGCAGGGCGACGCGGATCGGGTGACCGCCGGCATCGAGGGCGACCGCCTTTTCCATTTCCGCGCCCACTTCGTTGCACAATTCGACGAAGTCGCGGATCGTGCAGAAATGGATGTTGGGCGTGTCGTACCAGGAGAACGGCATGTTTTCGGTCACCGGCATGCGACCGCGGAACGTGAGATCGAAACGCACGCGCCAATGGCCGAAATTCGGGAACGACACGATGGCGCGGCGGCCGATGCGCAGCAGATGTTCGAGCACCACTTTGGGTTGGCGCGTCGCCTGGATGGTCTGCGACAGGATCACGTAATCGAAGGCGTCGTCGGGATAGTCCGCGAGGTCCGTGTCGGCGTCGCCCTGGATCACCGGCAATCCCTTGGCGAGGCATTCGTTGACACCCTCACGCGAGATTTCGATGCCGCGTCCGTCGATGGCGCGGCGGTCGCGAAGCAACTGGAGCAGCGATCCGTCGCCGCTGCCGATGTCGAGAACGCGCGAGCCCTTCGCCACCATGTCGGCGACGAGCAGAAAGTCGAGACGAGGGCTGCGATGGTCCAAGAGTTCGACGGAATTCGTCATTCGAGTCCTCGCACCCGGGCCGCTGCGTCGATGAAACCGCGCGCTGCCGCAAACATTTCCGGCTCGTCGAGCAGAAAGGCGTCATGGCCCTTGTCGCTCTGAATCTCGACGAAACCGACCGATGCCGCCGCTGCGTTCAGCGCGTGCACGATGGCGCGCGAATCGGACGTCGGAAACAGCCAGTCGGATGAGAACGAGATCACACAGAAACGTGTCGCCTTGCCGCGAAACGCATTGGCGAGAACGCCGCCATGCTCCGCCGCGAGATCGAAATAATCCATCGCCCGCGTGGCATAGAGATACGAGTTTGCGTCGAACCGTTCGACGAACGACAGGCCTTGGTAGCGCAGGTAGCTCTCGATCTGGAAATCGGCGTCGAAGGAGAAGGTCGGCGCGATGCGGTCCTGCAGATTGCGCCCGAACTTGCGGTGCAACGTCGTTTCCGACAGGTAGGTGATGTGCGCGCCCATGCGGGCGACGGCGAGGCCTTTCGATGGACGCGTATCCTCCTTGAGGTAGCGTCCGGCGCGCCAATCGGGATCGGCCATGATCGCCTGACGGCCGACCTCGTGGAAGGCGATGTTCTGTGCCGAGTGCCGCGCGGCGGTCGCGATCGGAAGCGCGGCGAAAACCCGTTCGGGATAGCTCGCGGCCCATTGCAGCACCTGCATGCCGCCCATGGACCCGCCGATGACGCAGAACAAGCTCTCGATCCCGAGCCGCTCCACCAGTGCCGCCTGGGCGCGGACCATGTCGTGAATGGTGACCACGGGAAAGTCGAGCGCATAGGGCTCGCCCGTGGTCTCGTTGATGGAGGCCGGGCCGGTGGTGCCCATGCAACCGCCGATGACGTTGGCGCAAATGACGAAGAAGCGATCCGTATCGACCGGGCGACCCGGGCCGACCATCGTCGTCCACCACCCCGGTTTGCCGGTCACCGGGTTGATGTTGGCCACGTGCTGATCGCCGGTCAGGGCATGACAGATCAAGACCGCGTTCGTCTTGTCCGCGTTGAGCGTGCCGTAGGTCTGATAGGCGATCTGCCAGGGCGCGAGAGGGACACCTGCATCCATCATCAGAGGCGCATCGACGCCAAAGCGCATGACGAGGCTCGACGGGTCGTCGACCTGGCTGCGCGGTTCGGCGGGATGGGAGGAACTGGACATGAATACCGAAATTGTTCGTCCTTTCGAACACCGGTAGCGGCGGCGACCGCAGGCGTCAACGCGGATGGGTGCAGGCCGGCGCAGGCCGGCCCCGCAGCTCGACCCGCACATCAGCCCTTGGCAGGGGCGCTTCCGGCTGCGAAAGAAGGGAAACTTCGCCAGGATTGATCGATGAGCGCCCAAGATTCCACCCCCTCGCAGAGCAATGGCCCTTCGCTTGCGACCCTGCGTCAGGAGATCGACAGGATCGACGAAACGATGCACCGGCTCCTGATGGAGCGCGGGACCATCATCGACCGGCTGATCCAGGTGAAGAAGACCACCGATTCCGGATCGGCCTTCCGGCCTGGCCGCGAAGCGTCGATGATGCGGGCGCTGGCGGAACGTCACGAGGGCCTTCTGCCCCTCGATACGGTCGAGAGCATCTGGCGCGTCATCATCGCGACCTTCACGTATGTCCAGGCGCCCTATTCGATCCACGCGGACATTTCCGGCGGCGACGCGCCGATGCGCGATTCGGCGCGCTTCCATTTCGGCTTCACGGTCCCTTATCAGAGCCATCCGAGCGCCGACGCGGTCATCGAGGCGGTGGCGACATCGCGCGGCGACCTCGGCATATTCCGCATCGACCAGGGCGCGTCGAGCGGTGCCTGGTGGCGCACTCTGGCGGCAAATGATCGCCCGAAGATCATCGCCCGCCTGCCGTTCATCGAGCGCCCCGGCCATCCGGCAGGAACGCCGGTCTTCGTCATCTCCAAGCCGCTGACCGACGCCGCCGTGCGCGATGTCATCCTGTACGCCGCGCAATTCGAGCGATGGCACAAGGGCGTCAACGGTGCGCTCGCCGGTTTCGGCGGCGAGGTGGTGGCGAGCGCGGCCGATGCGGAGGGTCTTTCCGCTCTCGTCGCCGTTCCAGGCACGCTGGCGCGGGACGATGTCCATCGGGCTTTGACGGATGCCGGCGCAAGCCTCAGCGCGCTGATCGAGGTCGGCAGCCATGCCGAGCGCTTTCACGTGCCATAGAGAAACCATCCTGGCGCCCCAGCCGCCGAAGTGCTAACCGTTCCGCGAAAGATCTCGCGCCAATTCAACAGCTTAGGCCACGATTGGCGCGCGAATAAAAAAGCCTCAGAACCAAATCCAATGTGCGCCTCTGGCAGGCGCGCAGCGTCGAGATCGAAAACCAGGAAGAGCGATGTCCGTCCGTCCAGAGCCGCGCCCCGGCGTGATGCAGATCGAAGCCTACGTGCCCGGCAAGAGTGCCGCGACGGGCGTCAACAAGATCCATAAGCTGTCCTCGAACGAGACGCCGCTCGGTCCGTCGCCCAAAGCCATTGCGGCGATCAAGGCGGCCGATCAATACGAGCTCTATCCGGACGGGTCCGCCGCCAAACTGCGCGAGGCGATCGCCGGAAAATACGGGCTCGATCCCGCCCGCATCCTGTGCGGCGCCGGGTCCGACGAACTGTTGTCGCTCATCACCCACACCTATGTCGGCCCGGGCGACGAGGGCATTTTCTCCGAACACGGGTTCCTGGTGTACCGCATCGCGATCCTCGCCGCCGGCGGCACGCCGGTCGTCGCGCCGGAGAAGGATTACAAAGCGGATGTGGATGCCATTCTCGCCAAGGTGACGCCGAAGACCAAGATCGTCTTCCTCGCCAATCCGAACAACCCGACCGGCACTTATCTTCCCTTCAACGAGGTCAAGCGCCTGCACGCCGGCCTGCCGCCGCACGTTCTTCTCGTGCTGGATGCGGCCTATGCCGAATATGTCCGCCGCAACGATTACGAATCCGGCCTCGAACTGGTCGCCACGTCGGACAACGTGGTGATGATGCGGACCTTCTCGAAAGTCTACGGGCTCGCCAATCTCAGGCTCGGCTGGATGGTCGCGCCGGCCCACGTGATCGATGCGGTCAATCGCGTCCGCGGGCCCTTCAACATCAACGGCCCCGCCATGGTCGCCGGYATCGCCGCGATTCAGGACGAAGCTCACCTGGCAAAGGCGCTCGCCCACAACGATCAATGGCTCGCATGGTTGACGAACGAGATCACGGCGCTCGGTCTCAACGTCACGCCGAGCGTCGGCAACTTCATCCTGATTCATTTTTCGCAGGAGGCTGGAAAAACCGCAGTGGACGCCGACGCCTACTTGTCGCGCCGCGGCCTCATCCTGCGCCGGATCGACAGTTATGGCCTGCCCGACGGACTTCGCCTGACCGTCGGCACCGAGGAAGCCAACCGTCTCGTCGTCGACGCGTTGCGTGATTTCATGAGCGGAAAACACCATGCCTGAGCGTCTTGGTCCGCCGCTGAAGGAACCGCTCTTTCGACGGGTCGCCATCGTCGGCTTGGGCCTGATCGGTTCGTCGATCATCCGCGCCGCCCGCCGACTCAACCTTGCGACCGAACTCGTCGCCGTCGATCGTGACGAAGCGGTGTTGTCCCGGGTGCGCGCTCTCGGCCTCGCCGACATCGCCACCTCTGACATCGCCGCGGGCGTGCGCGACGCCGATTTCGTCATTCTCTGCGTTCCCGTCGGCGCGTGCGGAGCGGTGGCGCAGGCGATGTCGGGCGGGCTCAAACCAGGCGCGATCATATCCGATGTCGGTTCGGTTAAGTCGTCGGTCGTGTCCCAGGTCCAGCCGCATCTGCCGGACGGTGTGCATTTCGTCCCCGCCCATCCGGTGGCGGGCACCGAACATTCCGGCCCCGATGCGGGTTTCGCCACCCTGTTCCACCACCGTTGGTGCATCCTGACGCCGCCGGAGGGAACCGACGAAGCGGCTGTCGCGCGTGTCCGGGGCTTCTGGGAAGCGATGGGCTCCAATGTCGAAGAGATGACCCCGCAGCACCACGATCTCGTACTCGCCATCACCAGCCACGTGCCGCACCTGATCGCCTACAACATCGTCGGGACGGCGGCCGACCTCGAGACGGTCACCCAATCCGAGGTCATCAAGTTTTCGGCCGGCGGTTTTCGCGATTTTACCCGCATCGCCGCTTCCGATCCGACCATGTGGCGCGACGTGTTTCTCCACAACAGGGAGGCGGTGCTCGAAATGCTCGGCCGCCTCAACGAGGACATCGCGCTCCTGGCCCGAGCGATCCGCTGGGGCGAGGGCGACAAGTTGTTCGACCTCTTCACCCGCACCCGCGCCATCCGCCGCGGCATCATCTCGGAAGGCCAGGAAACGGCAGAACCCGATTTCGGCCGACGTCGCGAGGATTAGCGGTTTCATGGCGTCACCGGCGCCTCAACACCGTCTCCCACACGGTGTCATCACCTGGCTCGTCCCGGCGGCCGCCGACGAGAAAAAGTACCGCTTTCATCCCATCGAGGCGACCGGGAACAGACCCAGCCGTGATGCGCTGATAAAGCCTGCGCCCATCCCCTCAATACAGCGGCTGCAGCCGTACGCCCGGTATCACGAATGGGCCGAGAGCCATCTTGCCGTTTTCCAAGCGCAGCGGCGGCAAGGGCAGGAGGTTGGGCTGGCTCGGTTGCCTGTTGGCGTTGCGCGCCGGTTGTCCGAACAGGGCGCCGAGGAGCGCGCCGGCGGCACGTCCTCCGGACGAATTGCCGAGGAGGCCGTCGAGGCCGGCGGCGGCGATGTCGAGCTGTCCGGATGGACGGTGGAGTTCGTCGAGCCCGATCTGGCCCTTGCCTTCGAGCTTGCGGCTGCCCTTGGCGAGCGAGAGCATCAGGATGTCGACGCGTCCGTCGGCGTAGCGCCAGCGTTCGAGTTCCTCGACGACCGGACGGCCGCGGAAACCCTCGGCCTTCGTCACGGTCGCGTCGAGTTGCAGATCGGTCGGATCGGCGCCGCCGATGAGGTTGTCGAGGGCGGGGATTTTCGCCTGTCGGGTGGACAGGGCGACGTCGTAGGCGCCTTCGCCCGTCCGCGTCGGATTGGGCCTCAGATGCAGTTCGAAATGGGCGCTGGAGGTGGCGAGTTCCGTCGGTGATAGACCCGTGATGACGATGTTCGGCGCTTCCGCGACGAGGGACGCGCGCTGCAGGCCGCCGTTCGGCGTGGCATGAACGCTGGTTTGCAGAAGGTCCCAGGTACCCTTCAAGGTGACGATGCCGTCGGTGGCCTCGAGTGGGCCCTCGATTTCGGTGATGACGAAGCGTGGTTGATAGACCTGCGCCACCGACTCGACCCGGCCGAGGGAGGCGGTGGCGGTGCCCTGCTTCAACGTGAGGCTGCCGCAGATGACCTCGACCCGGAACGGATAGCCGCCGATCGTTCTGTCGCGACAGGTCCAGTTGCGTCCGCCTTTGGCCTCGCTGGCGAGCCAGCGGTCGAGGCCCTCTTCCGTGCGGTTTCGGATGACGACCCACGCGATGCTCCAGGCAACCGCGATCAGGACGAGGAGGGCGAACGGGGCATAGAGCCAGAAGCGATTGCTCCGGACCGCGTGAGCGGCGTCGGCGTGAGCGTCCGATTGGGCTTCCATCCACGTCTCCTGTTGTGTCGGGTCTTGTTAGCTGGTAGCGCCGGAAACAGGCAAGGTTCGGGCAGGTCATTGGCGGAAATGACGAACGAAGACGGCGATCTCTGGGTGTTCGGCTACGGCTCTCTCATGTGGCGGCCGGGCTTCCCCTTCGCCGAGCGCCGCCACGCGCACCTGCACGGCTATCATCGGTCGCTCTGCGTCTTGTCGCATGTCCACCGGGGAACGCCCGAAAAGCCGGGTCTGGTGCTCGGGTTGGACCGGGGAGGGCGCTGCCATGGCGTAGCGTTCCGGGTCCTCGCTCCGGAAGCCGCGGCCACCATCGATTATCTGCGTGAGCGCGAACAGGTCACCTCTGTCTATCTGGAAAAAACCCTACCGGTCCGCCTCGACGACGGACGCTCGGTCACGGCTCTCGCTTACGTCGTGGATCGCCGGCATCCGCAATATACCAGCCGCCCGACGCTCGACGGCGTGCTGCCGCTCGTGCGCCAGGGCCAGGGCGTTTCGGGAGCGAACGTGGATTACGTACGGTCCACCCGTGAACATCTGGTGGCGATGGGCGTAGACGACCCGCTGCTCGCC
>NZ_JBFUKD010000114.1:0-7956 GCF_056401005.1 Microvirga sp. P4_G7
TGATGGACGCTTCGTACTTGGCCTTGTAGCCAGCCTCGTCGAGATAGGCGCGGGCTTTCCACTCGGGCTTCACATCGTAGATCTTGTCTTCCATGGCGCGTCTCCCAGACACTTAAACCTAGTTGAACCTAGCATTACGGAAAGAGCGAGGCCGAGGGCAACCCGAACCGGGATCGGACTTTGGTCGCGGCCGAGCGGTACGTTCCTAGACGCCGCCCATCTTGCAGATCAGCGCCCATTCCGCGTCCGTCACCGGTTGGACCGAGAGGCGGGAATTGTTGACGAGAATCATGTCCTTGAGCTTCGGCTCGAGTTTGATTTCGTCCAGCGTCACGGGACGCTTCAACGGTTTCACCGCCTTGATGTCCACCATGCCGAACTTGCCCGAGGCGTCGGTGTGGTCGGGGTAGTATTCCTTGATCACCTCGACGATGCCGACGATCGCCTTGCCTTCGTTGGAATGGTAGAAAAAGCCCTTGTCCCCCTTCTTCATGGCCATCAGGTTCAGTTTGGCGCTGTGATTGCGCACGCCGCTCCAGAAGGTGCCTTTGGCGCCTTCGGCGACCTGCATGTCCCACGACCACACGGACGGTTCGGATTTGTAGAGCCAGTGAGCCAATGTCTTGGTCCCTCAATGTTCGGATCTGATCGGTCGGCTCATCAAAGCCTCGATTGCTTGATCCAGGTTCCAGGCGCCGGCGAGGACGCGCTCGACGGCTTCCGCGATCGGGACCTCGACCTGTTTCGCACGAGCCAGCGCGACGAGAGCGCTCGCGGTCGCCGCTCCCTCCACGAGTTTACCGCCAGCGGCCACCTCGGGCGATGCCCCTTCGCCGAGCCTGAAACCGAAGGCGAAGTTGCGCGATTGAGCGGTGGAACAGGTCAGCACGAGGTCGCCGAGACCCGACAGCCCCATCAGAGTTTCAGCCTCGCCGCCATAGGCGCGCGCGAAGCGAAGAAGCTCGGCGAAGCCGCGGGCGATGAGGGCCGCTTTGGCGCTCTCACCCAGCTTGCGACCGGCAACGGCGCCGCAGGCGATCGCGAGCACGTTCTTCGTCGCCCCACCGATCTCGACGCCACGAACATCGGTGCGGTGGTAGACGCGAAAGKTTGGGCCCGAGAGGGTGCTCGCCATGATTTCTGCAACGTCCTCCCGAGCGCAGGCCAAGGTCACGGCGGTGGGAAGGCCCCGTGCGACATCGTCTGCAAAACTCGGACCCGACAAGACCGCGACCGGCGCGCCCGGTCGAATCGCGATGGCAATATCGCTCAGGAACGCGTTCGACCCGCGCTCGATGCCTTTGGCGCAAAGCACCAGAGGTGTTTCCCGCGGAAGAATTTCTGCCAGGGCGCTCGTCATCGCGCGGGTCGTCTGCGCCGGGGTGACCAGAAGGACCGCCTGCGTATCGGCGACCTCGGTGAGATCGCTCGTCGGACGGACGCCGTTGTGAAGTACGACGCCCGGCAGGAATTTTTCGTTGCGGCGCGTCGCGGCCATCGCTCGAGCCTGGTCCCGGTCGCGCATCCACAGAACGACGTCGTTTCCTGCGGACGCGGTGACATTCGCCAGAGCTGTGCCCCAGGCCCCCGCGCCGACGATGCCGATACGACGGGCGGTCGGCGTCACGCCTTGGCTCCCACCTCGTCACGGCTGGTATCGAGCGGCCAGCGAGCGCGGGCCGGGGTCGAAATATCGTCGATGAGCCCGAGGCGGAGCCGTTCCAGGCCCGCCCAGGCGATCATGGCGCCGTTGTCGCCACACAGGTTCAGCGGCGGCGCGATCATGCGAAGGCCGGTTTCGACGGCGAGGCGTTGCAGTGTGGCGCGAAGGGTCTGGTTCGCCGCGACCCCACCCGCCACGACGAGCGCGGTGGGATGGCCTGCGACCTCCTTGAAGGCTCTGAGCGCCGTGCGGGTCCGGTCCACCACCACGTCGGCGACCGCGGCCTGGAAACTGGCGCACAGGTCCGCGACATCGCTCTGAGTCAGCGGCGCGATGCGCTCCGCTTCGAGCCGCACGGCGGTTTTCAAGCCCGACAGGGAGAAATTGGGCTCGGCGCGCCCCTGCATGGGGCGCGGCAGGTTGAAGCGCTCGGGGTTGCCCTTGAGCGCTTCCTTTTCCACGTGCGGCCCACCCGGATAGGGCAGCCCGAGAAATTTGGCGACCTTGTCGAAGGCTTCGCCGATGGCATCGTCGATGGTCGTTCCGATCCGTACGTAATCACCGACGCCCCTGACAGCGACGAGCTGGGTGTGACCACCGGAGGCGAGCAGCAGGAGATAGGGAAACGGGATGCCGTCCGTGAGGCGGGCGGTGAGCGCATGCGCTTCCAGGTGATTGACGGCCATCAGAGGCTTGCGGGTGACGAGGGCGAGCGCCTTCGCCGTCGTCAGGCCGACCAGGACGCCGCCGATCAGGCCGGGTCCGGCGGCGACGGCGATGCCGTCGATATCCGTGATCGTCGTTCCGGCGTTCTTCAAGGCCCGCGCCACGAGACGGTCGATGACCTCCACATGGGCGCGCGCCGCGATCTCCGGCACCACGCCGCCATACGCCGCATGCTGGGCAATCTGGCTCAGGACTTCATTCGAGAGAATTTCCGCGCGTCCGTCGAAGCCCACGCCGACGACGGCGGCGGCGGTTTCGTCGCAGGTGGTTTCGATACCGAGAATGCGCATTCGACGTCCCAGGTGCGAGGTCTTCAGACATGAAAACTTCGGGCTTCACGGCCCGTGCATCCTCCCCCTATAGTCCGCCGCGCCGCACAAGATCAAACCGGATCGTTTCGTGCGAGGAGAATCGACGCGAAAATGACTGACTTATCGACCCTGGTGATCGGCACGCGGGGCAGCCCGCTCGCGCTGGCTCAGGCGCGCGAAACGCAAGACCGCATCGCCGTGGCGCATGGCTGGAGCGCCGCGCAATTGCCGCTGACCGTCCTGAAGACGACGGGCGACATGATCCAGGATCGCGCCCTTTCCGAGGCCGGCGGCAAGGGATTGTTCACCAAGGAACTGGATAGCGCGCTGCTCGCCGGCGAAATCGACATCGCCGTGCATTCCTCGAAGGATCTGCCGACGCGGTTGCCGGACGGCCTGATCATCGCCGGGTACCTGCCCCGGGAAGATGTGCGCGACGCCTTCATCAGCCATCGGGCGAAAACGTTGCGCGAACTGCCGCAGGGCGCCTTGATCGGCACCGCCTCCCTGCGCCGGCAGGCGCAGGTCCTACGCCTGCGTCCCGATCTGAGGGTAACTTTGCTGCGCGGCAATGTCGAAACGCGGTTGCGCAAATTGGAAGCCGGCGAGGTGGATGCCACGCTCCTCGCCATGGCGGGTCTGCGTCGCCTCGGCATGGCCGATCACGTCACCGCCGTACTCGACACCGACGACTTTCTTCCTGCGGTCGGACAAGGAGCGATCGCCATCACCATGCGGGAAGGCGATACGCGCATCGGCGCCGCGCTCGCGCCGATCCTCGATGCTGCGACCGGGGCTACGTTGACCATGGAGCGGGCGTTTCTCACCGTTCTCGACGGCTCCTGCCGCACGCCGATCGCCGGCCATGCCAAGCATGTCGGACAGGACCTGGTGTTCCATGGGCTCGTCCTGAAGCCCGACGGATCCGACAGCATCACGGTCGAGCGCACGGGCTCTCCGGCGGATGCGGAGCGTCTCGGACGGGATGCCGGTCTCGATCTCAAGGCGCGCATGCCTGCCGGGTTCCTTTCGGTCTGATGAGGGTCCTCCTGACACGGGCCCAAGCCGCGGCGGAGCGGACCGCCCGGCGCCTCGGCGCTCTCGGCCACGCACCCCTCATCGCACCGACCGTCGAGATCGTCGCGACTGGCGCGCCCATGCCGAAGGGTTCCTACGAGGGGATCGTCGTCACCAGCGCCCATGCGGCCGAGGCACTCGGGGCCATCGCCGACAAGGACCACCTCATCTTCGCCGTCGGCGGTCGGACAGCCGAGGCGGTGACGGCGGCGGGTTTCGCCTCCGTGCTGGTTGCGAGCGGCGACGCGGTATCGTTGAGCGCACTGATCCGTCGCGACCTTGTTCCGGGAACGGCTCTCCTTCACGTCACCGGCCGGCACCACAAGGCCGAGCCCGATGCCTCTTTGCGGGCAGCAGGCTATTGCGTGGATGTCTGGGAGGCCTACGACGCGCGCGCCGTCGCCTCGCTCCCGGCGGTGGCATCGGAGGCCCTGCGGGGTGGTCGGATCGATATTGCGCTCCATTATTCCCGAAGGAGCCTCGACATCCTGCTTCGCCTCGTGGACGAGGCGGGGCTCATGCCCGCGTTTCGGAGTCTCCGGCATGTCTGCCTGTCCGCCGATGTCGCTGCTCCGCTTGGGGATTTCGGGCTCGAGCCCGCCGCGATCGCCGCCCGTCCGGACGAGGATTCGCTCTTGTCGTTGGTCCAGGCTTTCGAAAAACCGTCCCATCGGCCATCTTGAGGTCGATTCACGCATCGAAGCTCGCTTCGTTTCAAGGATGTCCTGTGACTGATTCGACCGACCCCAACACGTCCGATCCCCGCCGCAAGAAAACGGCACGCGAGCCGGCGACGATCGATTTGAAGGCGACTGTGGTCGGCGAGGGTTCGGGCCAGGGCAAGGATTGGGATCGGAACAAGGGTTCCACGCAAGCGTCCGGCGAGGCGTCCGGCACGGTCTCCGGTGAAGACACGTTCGGCCCTGAGAAAACCGCCTTCGGCGGCGCGGGGACACCGCCCGACCAAGGCTCAACGGACCAAAGCTCGGCCAAGGCGCGAGATCGTTTCGGCCTCCTTGTCGGCGCTGGAGTCGTCGGCGGTCTCGTGGGTGCGGGCATCGTTCTCGGTGTTCAAACCTTGGCGCCGGTGGAGAATCCTCGGCTCGTCCAGGTCGAGAACCGCATGGAGGCGATCGAAAAGCGCACGCAGGTCGGCGTCATCGACGACCGGTTGCTGCAKCTCGAACAGGCCGTGGGCAATCTTCGCCAAAGCGTCAGCAATATCCGCCAGGAGACGCGCCGGGCCGAACGGCAAGCCCGATCGGCTCTCGATCGGCCGATCCCCGTGCCGCCGCCGCAGGACAATGCGCCTGTGGCAGAGCTCGAAAATCGACTCGCGGCTCTCGAGGCTCAGCTGCAGACCTACAATCGCGACTCAGCCGAAGCGGTGGCGGCCGTCCGGCAGCGGGCGGACGAGCAGGCAAACAAGGTTGCGGCCCTTTCCGGCCAAATCTCGAGCAATGTCGCCGATCAGGCGCAGGCTCAGGCGAGTGTTCGAATCGCACTCGCTGACCGGCTCATCGCCGCGCTGCGCCAGGGCGCTCCCTACGCGGAGACGCTCGACGCCCTGCGCAAAGTCGAAAACGACGAGGCGCGTCTGGCGCCGTTGACGGCCTTCGCCAAGAGTGGCGCACCCACGGCCGCCAGCCTTGCCGCGAGCTTCAAACCGCTCGCGGCGCAAATCGTGCGCGAGAACCGGACCGCGACGGGCGGCTGGAGCGATTGGGCGCAACGCCTGTTCGACCGCGTGGTGACCATCCGCCCGGTCGACGCGCCCAACGCGACGAATGCGGGCAGTCTGGTTGCGCGTATCGAGGATGCGCTGGCGCGGGGCGACGTGCGCGCCGCATACGCCGCCTGGGAAACATTGCCGGAGCCGTCTCGTCGTCTCTCGCAGGATTGGGGACGCCTTGCCAAGCAGCGCGCCGATGCCGACCGCGCCGCCGATGCGCTTGCATCCGACGCTCTCACCGCCATCGACCGTCCGGCACAATAACAAGAAGGATCCGCTCCCCCATGTGGCGTGCTCTCGTTTTCATCGGTCTTCTCTGCGTGGCGGCTTTCGGCGCGGTCTGGCTCGCCGACCGGCCCGGCACCGTGCTCGTGACCTTCGCCGGATACGAGATGCGCACGTCGGTCGCCGTCGCTGCCGTTGCGATGATCGGCATCGCCATCCTGCTTGCCCTGCTGTGGGCCGCTGTCAGCGGCCTCGTGAATCTGCCGTCGCGCATCGGCTTCGCCTCAAGGGCACGGCGGCGGGCACGCGGCTATCAGGCGGTGTCTCGCGGCATGGTCGCCGTCGGAGCCGGTGATCCCGTTTCGGCGCGCCGTTACGCCAACGAGGCCGAGCGGCTCCTCGGACCCGAGGCGCTGACGCTGCTGTTACGGGCGCAGGCGGCGCAGATTTCCGGCAACAGGGCTGCCGCCGAAGCCGCTTTCACCCAGATGATGGACGAAAGCGAGACCCGTGTGCTCGGGTTGCGCGGCCTCTTCGTCGAAGCCCGTCGCCGGGGCGATGGCGGTTCCGCGCGCGAATACGCCATCGAGGCCTCACGTCTCGCGCCCGCGGCCGCCTGGGCGAGCGACGCGGTGCTGGAAGCGCAATGCGCCGAGCGGGATTGGCGCGGTGCGCTTTCCGCGATGGAGCGTCGCGCTTCGCTTGGTCTGCTCGATAAGCCGACCGCCCGTCGCAATCGGGCCGTCCTCTTGACCGCCGACGCCCTCGACAGGGCCGACAGCGACCCTGCGGGCGCCTTGGTCAGCGCACAGGATGCCGTCAAGCTCGCGCCGGATCTCGTTCCGGCCGCGGCTCTCGCCGGGAAGCTCCTGTCGCACAAAAACGATCTGCGCCGGGCGGCGAAAGTGGTCGAGACCGCGTGGCGCGCGACGCCGCATCCCGATCTCGCCGAGGTCTATCTCAACCTGCGTCCGGGCGATTCGGGACTCGACCGCCTGAAGCGTGCCGAAACCCTGCTCAAACTCTCGAACGGCGCTGCCGAAGGCCGGCTCGCCGTTGCTCGTTCGGCACTCGAAGCGCGCGAGTTCGGCCGCGCCCGCGCGGTGCTCGCGCCGCTGATCTCGGAACGCCCGACAATGCGGGTCTGCCTCCTCATGTCGGATCTCGAACAAGCCGAGTTCGGCGCGATGGGGAAGGGCCGGGAATGGCTCGCCCGCGCAAGCCGTGCGCCGCGGGATCCCGCGTGGATCGCCGACGGCGTCGTGTCCGATACCTGGGCCCCGATCTCGCCGGTGACCGGACGCCTCGACGCCTTCGTCTGGCAATCGCCCCCCGACGTGCTCGTAGCGCCGGAACTCGCCTTGACCGACGATGTCATGGGAGATCTCGACGAGACGCCGAAGATGCTGCCGATCACGCGTGAAGAGGCGCTGACCGCCGAATCCATTGCCCCGGCCGAGCAAGGTCTCGCGGCAAGTGTCCCGGCCGAATCCCATACGGTGCCGACTTCGTCGGTCAATGGGCCTGCCAAGCCCGGATCGGATACCAAGCCTGCATCCGTTCCGAAACCCGCGCCTGCGCCAAAAAGCGAAGCCGTGGTGTTCCCGCAGACCCAGCCCGATGACCCGGGACCGGTGGAACCTCCCATGCCGCCCGTGCGCACTTTCTTGTTCTGACGGGCACATAAGGCGCGCCGACACCTTGCCAACAGGCAGGGCAGAAGCTATGAGGTCGCCTTCTCCGGTCAATCGATCGTGACGCCGCAATAGCTCAGCTGGTAGAGCACCTCATTCGTAATGAGGGGGTCGGGGGTTCGAATCCCTCTTGCGGCACCATTTCCCTCCATCGCTGAATCGAACGCTTGTCGATGAACTGGACGGCCGCGTCACGCGAGCCGCTGCCCGTACGCTCTGAGATATTTCATTCCGGTGTCGGACATGATGGTGACCACGGTTGCTTCCGGACCGAGATCTTCGGCCAACCGCAAGGCGGCGATCACGTTCGCGCCCGTGGATGTGCCGGCGAAAAGGCCCTCTTCCCGCGCCAGTCGAAAGGCCATCGCTGCGGCTTCATCGGTCGAGACCTGCTCGATCCGATCGGCGGTATCTCCGCGCCACAAGGGCACGACGAAGCCCGCGCCGATGCCGTCGATCTTGTGCGCGCCCGGTGATCCACCCGAGAGAACCGGCGATTCGGAGGGCTCCACGGCGACGATCTGGATC
>NZ_JBFUKD010000115.1:0-7953 GCF_056401005.1 Microvirga sp. P4_G7
AGTCAGTTCCTGGCTTTGCAGTTCCTCGATCAACGTCTTGAACCGGCCGCGAAGCTCGACCTCGTCGACGCCGAGAAATCCTGGCTTGGCAATATCGGGAAAATCCCGTCGCAGGTCATCGATCGCGTCAGCCCGCAGCACGCAGGGGCTCAACAGAAAGTCATAAGGCTCCCGCGAACGCTTGGCGCTTCGAATGGCAGTGAGATCGATGGTCTTCATCGACATCGTCAGCCTTCCTCAAAGCCAATTTTACCAGGGTCCGCGGTCCCGAGCCATACCTCTGTCGCGCCATCTGCTCAGTCTCACTCGCGGAGGAGGCATTCACGCACGGTCGCTAGGCGATCCCGGTCGAGGCAGCCTTGCTCGGATCGTTGAGGGTGCTCCGATCGCTCACACGATTTCGATGCGCGGCTCGAGATTGGTGAGCTTGCCGAGGGCGCGGACGCGTCCGATCAGGCGATCGCTGGCAAGTTCCTTCAAATCGGAGGGCAGTTGCAGGAMGATCTGATCACCACGCGCCAGAAGCGGCGTGCGAGGCAAAATCCCCTCCATGGCGACGGAGACCGGATAGGCAATCCGCATCATCGCCGCCAGAAGCCGCGCCCGCTCCATCAGACGCGCGCCTGCGAGCGTCTTGATGCGTGAACTGACTTTGTCGGGCGAAAGGCCCTCGTGCCGGAAAAAAATCGCCAGAGCAAGGTATGCCCGCCCTGGGTGATCGATGCCGGAAAAGGCTCCGTAGGCGATCAGATTGAGGCTTTGCTCGCCGCGATAATCGGGGTGGGCGCGCCATCCGATATCGGCGAGAAGACACGCCGCATGTCGAAGTCGCTTTTCATTGTCGCTTTCCGGCAAAGCGATCGATTCCAGAAAACGGCATGTCCAGTCCCACAGCTYGTCCCCGTGCCGCGCCGAGCGTGACCGCAGGAGGTTGAGGTCGCTCGCGGCCGACAGGAGGGGATCGCTGTCCCGAACTGCAGGATCGAGTTTGTCATAGAGCAATCCCTCGCGGACGCCGAGGGCCGACACCGCGACTTCCTTCGGATGACCGAGACGAAGGATTTCCTCCAGAACGATGGCGCCATACGCCAACAGAGGCCGGCGTGCCTCGGAGACGCTCTCGATGTCCTTGAGCGCCTTGGCGTCGACCCGTTCGACGAGATGCAGAAAGTCCAGACCGTCGTCGGGCTTGATGGTGTAACCATGCATGACATGCAGCGGGTAATCCCGCGCCGCCTGATGGAGACGCGCCAAAGCGCGCCAGGTCCCGCCGACCGCGTAGAAGGTGCGTCCCCGCAAGTGATGAAGATGCTCGATCTGTCGCTCGAGGGCGGAGCGGACGATCTTTTGCGCCTTCTTCAGCGAGCCGCCGCTCAGGTCCTGCAGCGCGAGACCGCCGAGCGGCATCGTCACGCCCTCCCCGACGATCTTGCCCGCCACGTCGACCAGTTCGAGAGAGCCGCCGCCGAGATCGCCGACGAGACCATCCGGTTCATAGAATCCCGAGACCACGCCGTACGCGGAGAATTGCGCTTCTTTCGCGCCGGACAGAAGCATGACCTTTTGCCCGCAGGCTAGCGCCGCCGCCTTTAGGAATGCTGGGCCGTTGGTCGCGTCGCGCGCTGCTGCGGTCGCAAGCACGAAGACTTTCGAGACGTCCATGATCTCGCACAGCACGCGGAAGCGCGCCAAGGCGCGCAGGGCGCGCTCGACCGCGTCGTCGTCCAGCCGGCCCGTGGTCGCCACGTGGCGACCGAGACCGCACAGAACTTTCTCGTTGTAGATCGGCGTCGGCGAACGGGTGATGCCTTCATAGGCCACCAATCGAACCGAGTTCGAGCCGATGTCGATGATGGCGACCGGACGGCCGACCTTCAGACGTCCCTGTGCTTCCCGCGACGGCATCGCTAGCGCTGCCCCCGTTTAGCGAGGGCGCGCGGGCTCGACGTCTTGAGGGATTTGCCGCGTCCGGACAGGCTTGGATTGGTCATGAAATACTTATGTGCGTTGAACGGTTCTTCGCCCTTCGATGGAACGATGCGGCGGCTCGTGCCGTCAGCCAGAACCGTCCAGCTCTGTTCGTTGTCGAGCAGGTTGGCGAGCATGATCTGGTCGAGCACCTGTTGGTGAACCGTGGGATTGAGGATGGGCAGGAGGGCTTCCACGCGACGTTCGAGATTGCGCTGCATCAGATCCGCCGACGAGATGTAGACATGCGCCTTCGGATTGGGCAGCGCTYGTCCGTTGCCGAACGCGTAGATGCGCGTGTGTTCGAGAAAGCGTCCGACGATCGACTTGACGCGGATATTGTCCGATAGCCCCTTGATGCCGGGCCGCAGGCAGCAGATGCCGCGCACGATCAGATCGATCTGCACGCCGGCGGCGCTTGCGTCATAGAAGGCGTCGATGATGTTTTGGTCGACGAGGGAATTGCATTTCGCCCAGATCGAAGCCGGACGCCCCGCCTTGGCGTGGGCGATCTCTTCGTCGATATGCTGCAGGAGGCGCTTCTTCAGCGTCAACGGGGAGACCGCCATGCGCTCGAGTTCGGCAGGCTCCGCGTACCCGGTGACGTAATTGAAGATGCGCGACACGTCGCGGCTGATCACCGGATCGGCCGTGAAGAACGAGAGATCCGTATAAACCCGCGCCGTGATCGGGTGATAATTACCCGTGCCGACGTGGCAATAGGTGATCAGCTGGCCGCCTTCGYGCCGCACCACCATGGAGAGCTTGGCGTGGGTTTTGAGCTCGATGAATCCGAACACGACCTGAGCGCCGGCGCGCTCCAGATTGCGGGCCCAGAAGATATTGGCCTCCTCGTCGAAGCGCGCTTTCAGTTCGACGAGTGCCGTCACGGATTTGCCGGCCTCCGCCGCTTCGGCGAGCGCCGCGACGATGGGCGAGTCCGACGACGTCCGGTAGAGCGTCTGCTTGATTGCCACGACGTTCGGATCGCGCGCCGCCTGTCGGAGGAACTGCACCACTGCGTCGAAAGATTCATACGGGTGATGAACGATGATGTCCTTCTCCCGAATGGCAGCGAAACAATCGCCGCTATGCTCGCGAATGCGCTCGGGGAAGCGTGGATTGTAAGGTTTGAATTTCAGATCCGGCCGATCGAGGCCGACGAGCTGCGATAATTCGTTGAGAGCCAGCATGCCTTCGACGACGAACAGCTCGTCCTCGAGGGAAATCTCCGATTCCTCCGCGACGAAATGCCGGAGATCCTCCGGCATCGCAGCTTCGACCTCGAGCCGGATCACGCTGCCGCGGCGGCGCTGTTTCAAGGCCGTCTCGAACAGACGAACGAGGTCTTCCGCCTCTTCTTCGACTTCGAGGTCGGAATCGCGGATGACGCGGAACGCCCCCTGCCCTTGGACGCTGTAACCGGGAAAGAGCCGCGCCGTGTAGAGGACGATGACCTGCTCCAATGCGATGAATCGCGTCGCGCCGGTCTCGGCGAGATCCGGCAGCCTGATGAAACGCTCGACCTYCGAGGGCAAACGGATAAGCGCATTGAGCACTTTCCCGTCGCTTTGCCGAACGAGCTTGAGGGCGATGGACAAACCGAGATTGGGAATGAACGGGAAGGGATGGGCCGGATCGATGGCGAGCGGCGTCAGAACCGGAAAGATGTGGTTGAGGAAATAATCTTCGAGCCAGACGGCTTCAAGTTTCGCAAGATCGGGGCCGTCGACGAGAACGATCCCCTCCTCGAACAAGGCCTCACGAAGATCACGCCAACGTCGCTGCTGGTCGGACGCCAGAACCGAAACTTCGGCGGCGATCTTCGTCAGCTGCTCCTGCGGCGTCAGCCCGTCCTGCGAGAGCGTACCGACGCCCGACCGCACCTGCCCGCGCAAGCCCGCGACGCGAACCATGAAGAATTCGTCCAGGTTCGCGGCCGAAATCGACAGAAAGCGCAATTGTTCGAGATAAGGGTGATTGCGGTTGGAGGATTCCTCGAGCACTCGCCGATTGAACTGCAACCACGAGAGCTCGCGATTGACGAAGCGCTGCGGAAACTGTCGCAGGGCGGCCCCGTCCAGTTCCACATCCGGTGGCGCCTTTGGCATAGGCGCATCGGTGACGATTTCGACTTCCTCGAGAATGAGATCGTTCGCCACGGACCGTTCCTCCGCTTTCTTTCGCGGTGTCCGCTTTGCCTCGGACTTGATGACGGTTTGACGACGTTTCGACGACAGGGTCTTCACTCGTTCTCTTCCGTTTCCTGGTCACCTGTTTCCTGGACGCTGCCGAGAATTTCGACGGCGATGGCGCGAGAGACCCGTCGCCCTCGGCTCAGAGCCTCCTGATCGAGAAGCGAAACCATCTCGGCCGCCTTGGACAGAGATCGCTCGATCCTCAACGCTATGTAGTCCACCACAGTGGTATCGACCACGAGCTGGCGGTCGATGAACAATTTGACCAGCACGGCCTTCAACAGCGCGTCGTCCGGCGGATCCAGCGTCACGCTCGGTGCAAGGCGAAGTCGGGACAAGAGGTCGGGCGTGTTCAAGCGCCAGCGATCCGGCGATTGTTCGCACGTGATGAGCACGTGCGCCTTGCGCTCTCGCGCTAGATTCAAAAGATGGAACAGGGCCGCCTCGTCGAGATCGGCACGGTCCGCATCTTCGATGGCGAGCGTTCCGCCCGAGATGAGTTCGGGCAGGCTGTCGCCTCCGATGTCGCTGGCGTCGATCGTTCTGGCCCGCGCCTGCGCCGCCCATATCGCCGCCAGATGGCTCTTTCCGCTTCCGCGCGGCCCGATCAGAATGAGGATGTGATCGGGCCAATCGTGCGGCCAGCGCTCGATCAGGCCATACGCCCTCTCGTTCGAGGGGCTGACGAGAAAATCCTCGCGCTCGAAGCGTGGTGCGAGCGGCAGATCGAACGTGAGTTGCTTCGGAGCCTCACCCATCGACGTCCGTTCCTTGCGCTGTGCCGCGATAGAGCGGGCTCGCAAGATACTCGCGCAAAGCGTATCGGGCGACGACGCCGATCGCCGCTGCGAGCGGAACGGCGAGCAACAGCCCGACGAACCCGAACAGCGCGCCGAATGCAAGCAGGGCAAACATCAACCAGACCGGATGGAGACCGACGGAATCGCCCACGAGCTTGGGCGACAGAATGTTTCCTTCGACGAACTGGCCGAAAACGAAGACGGCGAGCGTGGCGATGATCCACGTCCATTCAGGCCAGAACTGAACGATCGCGACGCCGACGGAAAGGATCAGGCCTGTAAGAGACCCCACGTAGGGGATGAAGCTCAGCACACCCGACGCCATGCCGATCAGGGCGCCGAAATTCACCCCGATGATGCTCAAGCCGATGGCATAGAACGAGCCGAGGATGAAACAGACCAACGCCTGTCCGCGCACGAAGCCGGCAATGGCGCGATCGATATCGCGAAAGATGTCCCTGATCGTGTCGCGACGGTGCAGAGGAAGCCAGGAATCGACCGTGTTCACCATGCGATCCCAATCGACCAGCATGTAGAAAGCGACAACCGGGGTAACGACGAGGAGTGCCGCGATATTGACGAGCGCCGCGCCCCCGGACAGGAGCGATTGGAGGAATGTCCCGAGCCACTGGATGCCCTGGGAGATGAGGTTGCCGACCGAGGTCTGGATTTCGGAGAGGGCACTCGAACCGCCGATCTTCTCGATGAGCGGACCGCCTTCCTGCACCGCCAGTTGCTGGAGCCGCGCCACGTAGCCGGGGAGTTTCTCCACGAACGCACCGACTTGCTGGGCAATCAAGGGCACCAGAATGACAAGGGTGACGATGAAGAGGAGCACGAACAGCACGAGAATGATCAGGCTGGCGCCAAGTCGACCGAGGCCGATGCGCTGGAGCCTGTCCGCGAGGGGATCGAGCAGGTAGGCCAAAGCGAACCCGGCCACGAACGGAAGCAGAATTCCCCTCAGGACGACGAGCATCAGGACAAAGAATGCCAGCGCGACAAGCCAAAAAAAGATCTGCCTTTGCAGCGTCATGAAAGTCTCGTTTCCTCGCGCGGGCGACATCGGGCCGCTCCGGGCTCAAGCTCACTACCGAGATAGGCACCAGGGGCGGCGACGGTCAAGGCGGCAACCGGAGCCGTTGTTCCCTGTGCAAAACGCCGGCTGCTCGCCAGGCGAGCCGAAAGGCCGGCACAAAGCCATCGTTTCGCGACGGGAAGCGGCTCGGCAGGCCTTGAAACTCCTTGCCTCCGGCCCGCACTCGTCTTACTGCCCCTTTCAAACGGGGATAGCGATGACCAAGAACCCGCCGAATGGCCTCACCTATGCCGAAGCCGGCGTCGATATCGACGCGGGAAACGCCATGGTCGACCAGATCAAACCGTTGGTGCGAGCCACCCGGCGGCCCGGCGCCGATGCCGAAATCGGTGGATTCGGCGGGTTGTTCGATCTCAAGGCCGCCGGTTTCAAGGACCCGATCCTGGTGGCGGCCAATGACGGCGTGGGCACGAAGGTCAAGATCGCGATCGATACCGGCATCCACGACACGATTGGCATCGACCTCGTCGCCATGTGCGTCAACGACATTATCGTCCAGGGCGCCGAACCCCTGCTCTTTCTGGATTATTTTGCGACCGGCAAGCTGTCGCCGGAGGTTGGCGTCCACATCGTCAAAGGGATCGCGGAAGGCTGCCGACTAGCCGGCTGTGCCCTGATCGGTGGCGAAACCGCCGAGATGCCCGGCCTTTACGCCAAGGGCGACTATGACCTCGCTGGGTTTGCCGTCGGCGCCGCCGAGCGCGGAACTCTCTTGCCGAAAACCGTCAAGGTGGGAGACGTCCTAATCGGATTGCCGTCCGCCGGCGTCCATTCCAACGGATTCTCCCTCGTGCGGCGGATCGTCGAGATGTCCGGCCTCGGTTGGGCGGACCCGGCTCCCTTCGCCGCGGGCGCGACCCTGGGAGCGGCCCTGCTCGAACCGACCCGGATCTATGTGAAGGCGCTCCTCTCGACCCTGCGCGCGACAGGCGGCATCAACGCACTCTGCCACATCACGGGCGGTGGGTTTCCCGACAACATTCCCCGCGTGTTGCCTGATGGTATCGGCGTCCGCCTCGATCTCGATGCCATCCCGGTTCCGCCGGTCTTCGGCTGGCTCGCGCGCACCGGAGGTGTCGCGGAGGCCGAGATGTTGCGTACGTTCAATTGCGGCATCGGCATGATCGCTTTCGTCGACGCCGACAGTGCGGAGGACGTCATGATTCGTCTGCGCCAAGCAGGCGAGCAGCCAGTTAAGATCGGCGAAACGATTTCACACACGGACGGCGAGCCGGTGCAGACGACGGGACATCTGACGCTTTGATGAACCGCCGCATCGCCATCCTGATTTCCGGGCGCGGATCGAACATGATCTCGCTCATCGAGGCGGCCGCCGATCCGGCGTTTCCGGCCGAGATCGCATTGGTCCTGTCGAACCGTCCGGAGGCGGCCGGTCTCTCTCGCGCACGAGACGCCGGAATCGAAGCGCTGGCGATCGATCACAAGGCCTTTGCCGACCGCGAGACTTTCGAACAGGCGCTCGATCGAGCCCTGACCGACCATCGTATCGACTTCGTCTGTCTTGCTGGGTTCATGCGAGTCATGACGCCATGGTTCGTGGAACGGTGGGCGGGCAAGATGATCAACATCCACCCATCCCTGCTGCCACTCTTTCGCGGCACGCACACACATGAGCGCGCCATCGCCGAGGGCGTTCTCGTTCATGGCTGCACGGTGCATTTCGTGGTGCCGGAACTCGATGCCGGACCGATCGTCGCTCAGGCCGTCGTGCCCGTGGTGCCCGGTGACACGCCCGACACGCTGGCGAACCGCGTTCTGGGACAGGAGCACGTGCTCTATCCGCAAGCCTTGCGCATGATCTGCGATGGTCGCGCGCGGCTGGACAATGGGCGCGTGACTTTCTCAGAGAGTTGGAGTGCCGCGAATG
>NZ_JBFUKD010000116.1:0-7924 GCF_056401005.1 Microvirga sp. P4_G7
CAAGCACTTAACGAACAAAGTTTGCCGTCTTGTTGTTGAAACCTCCTGCGACTCGCTTCGCAGAACGCCATCCCGATCGCTCCCAATCAACGAAAAATTCTGTCTTTTCAGAGACTTGCCTTGTCGGCACGATAGCGCTCTCGCGAGCCCTTGCCGTGACTGCTCCAGTGTTAACGGAAGGAGTAAACGAATGGTTAGCGCCCGCCGACCAGGGAGCGATGAAGGGCCAGAGAAGGGGATGGGTGTGGAAAATTTTCCACGCCAACCACCTCCGCGGGTAAGAAAGAGTCAACTTCCATGGGCGATGGTGGCTCTCGATCCGACGGGTAACTGAGCGACCCGCAGGTTCATGACGCAGCGACGTGTGGAGTATGGATAATATGAAGTCGCGGGACACGCTCGTCCGCCTCAAGCGCTTTCAGGTCGATGAAAAGCGTCGGCGGGTCGCTCAGATCGAGATGATGATCGCCGAGTTTGATCGGATGGCTGTTGATCTCGATCGAGAGATCAACGCCGAAGAGCAGAAGGCCGGCATCACCGATCCGGCTCATTTTGCCTATCCGACCTATGCTCGGGCAGCCGCCCAACGTCGGGACAACCTGCGCCAATCGGCGCAGAACCTGCAAACGCAGCTCGATGACGCCAAGGCCGAACTCGGAGAAGCCTTCGAGGATTTGAAGCGGGCCGAGAGCCTGGAAGATCGCGAACGCACATCCGATCGCCTCATTGAAACAGCGCGCGACCCGGCCATGATCGGCCTCGCGGTGCAGCCCAGGGCGTTGCGCGCTTCGGCCTGACCCAAATCGGCACTGTTGAACTACGAAGGACGCGTCGCAGAGCGCGTCCTTTTCGTTTTGGCGCGTCCTAGAACCGGAACGTGCGGCGCCATATCGAGCGGCAGGAAACCCTGCAGCCGTGGGTCGTCGGCAACCTCGATGGCGCGCTTGTACGGTTGAAACCCCGAACGGATGTAGAATGGGATCGCCGCCGGCGAATCCAGTGAGCATGTGTGCACGAAAAACCGTTTGATGTCCTTCGCGAAAGCGCGACGGATGGCTTCGTTCATCAGAAAGCGACCGGCTCCCTGGCCGATCGCATCTGGCACGAGACCGAAATAGGCGAGCTCCGCTTCGCCCTTGGGACGGAAATCGAGTTCGAGCAGACCAAGATCCTTGTCGCCGTCCGTCAAGGCGTAGGCTTCGACCTTGTCGTTCGAAAGAACGCCAAACAACTCCGCGTCCGACATCACCGCGCGTCCGAACCAGAGCCACGGCTCGCCGATGGTGCGAAAGAGGGCGCGATAGCGAGGCAGGTCCCTGTTGATGGATACGATCGACAGCCCTTCCGGCTTGGGAAGGCGCTTCAACCGCGGGCGCTCGCGCATTTCGAGATAGGTGACGACTGCAGCGACCTTGCCTGTGGGGAGGTCGGTATATCCGTCGAGGTTCAGGGGGACGGATGATTTCGCCATCAAGTCACCATCGTGTTCACGCGAGCCGCTCAGAACCGCAATGTCATGTGCGCTCGAGAAGGGCAATGGGGTCGGGCAGGGATTTGGCTCGCTCACCAGACGGTGGTTCAAGGGTGGCGCTAAAGGAACATCGACGCGGTTCGACGCTTATGCCCAGGTCGGTCCACCACCCGATGATGACGGCTGTGCAGTTTCCCGGGTCCTGTTCGCTTTAATGATCGTCGCTTTTACAAAAGTGCGGCGTTGGCGACCTGAGAGCGTGTCGCGGCTCGTCAGATCCAGGAGCGAACTCCTGCACCTGCAGACATAAGGAAAAGCGACCATGGCCTCCGACGACAAGACAGTGACCGGCAAACCCGGCAATGGCGGCGAGCTCCACCAGACTGCCTCGGCTCCCGATGCGCGCATCACCACCAATCATGGTGTTCCGGTGTCCGACAACCAGAACTCGCTGAAAGGCGGCAGGCGTGGTCCGACGCTCCTGGAAGATTTCGTGCTGCGGGAGAAGATACAACATTTCGACCATGAGCGCATTCCGGAGCGGATCGTTCACGCGCGCGGCTCCGCGGCGCATGGTTACTTCGAGTTGACGGAATCGCTGTCGAAAGTCACGCGCGCCAAGGTTCTCACCGAGGTTGGCGAGAAGACAGACGTTTTCGTCCGGTTTTCGACTGTCGCCGGAGGCGCTGGCTCGGTGGATACGCCACGCGACGTCCGCGGTTTCGCAGTCAAGTTCTATACCAAAGAGGGAAACTGGGATCTTGTGGGCAACAACATTCCCGTCTTCTTCATCCAGGACGCCATCAAGTTTCCGGACCTCATCCACTCGGTGAAGATGGAGGCCGACCGCGGATATCCGCAGGCTGCCAGTGCSCACGACACCTTCTGGGACTTCGTCGGTTTGATGCCGGAAACGACGCACATGGTGATGTGGGCGATGTCAGATCGCGCCATTCCCAGGTCCTTCCGTATGATGGAAGGTTTCGGCGTCAACACCTTCAGGCTCCTGAACGAGAAGGACGAGCCGGTCTTCGTCAAATTCCATTGGCGACCGAAACTCGGCCTGCAGTCGACATGCTGGGATGAAGCGGTGAAAATCGCCGGTGCGGACCCGGATTATCACCGCCGCGATTTACACGAGGCGATCGCTGCCGGCGACTTCCCGGAATGGGAATTCGGCGTTCAACTGTTGACGCAGAAGGAAGCCGACGCGCTTCCTTTCGACATTCTCGAYGCGACGAARSTGATTCCCGAGGAGCTCGTGCCGATCCGTGTGGTCGGCCGTCTCGTGCTCAATCGCAATCCCGACAACTTCTTTGCTGAAACCGAGCAGGTGGCGTTTCTTCCGACCAACATGCCGCCCGGCATCGACGTGTCGGAAGATCCGTTGCTGCAAGGCCGGCTGTTCTCCTACCAGGATACGCAGTTGTCGCGACTGGGAACCGTCAACTTCCACCAGATCCCCATCAACCGCGCGAAGGGCTGTCCGTTTCAAAACCTCCAACGGGACGGCCAGATGCAGACGCAAGTATTTGCGGGTCGCGCAAATTACGAACCGAATTCTCTGAGGGAGGCCGGCGAAGAAGGCGGACCACGCGAGGATCCTAAGGGAGGCTTTCGGACTTATGCCCTCCCACTCGACGAAACCAAAGTTCGCCTGCGCGCGGAAACGTTCGCCGATCACTACAGCCATGCGCGACTTTTCTTCAAATCGCAGAGTGAGATCGAACAGGCCCATCTGGCGAGCGCCATTGTGTTCGAACTGTCGAAAGTCAGTTTGGCCCACGTCCGCAATCGCGTTCTGGCGAACCTTAGGAACGTCGATGAAACACTTGCAAAGCGTGTCGCCGACGGCTTGGCGGTCGAACTTCCTGCGAAGGCGCAGGCAGCCGCCGCACCGCAAGACATGCCGCCCTCTCCAGGTTTGCGCATTATCGGCAAATACCCCGAGACGCTGAAAGGACGCGCCGTCGGTGTGCTTGTGACGGACGGAGCTGATGGTGCTGTTGTGGAGGCAGTGCGCAAGGCAGCCGAAAAAGAAGGCGCGACTGTGAAGATCGTCGCTCCCAAGGTCGGCGGAGTCACCTTGAAGGACGGCAAGAAGCTCCAGGCGGACGGACAGCTCGCCGGAACGCCGTCCGTCGTGTTTGATGCGGTTGCGTTGGTTCTTTCAAAGGAGGGATGCGCCACGCTTCTCAAGGAAGGTGCTGCCATCGATTTCATCCACCATGCCTTCGGACACCTGAAGGCCATCGGCTTTACAAGCGAGGCTCAGCCCCTGTTGAACAAGGCCGGCGTCGAACCCGATGCGGGCGTCGTTGACGTGAGCAACAGCACCGAGGATTTCGTCTCGATGGCAAAAACGCGTCAATGGGCTCGCGAACCTAAGGTTCGCATGCTCGCGTGATAAGGCGAAAGGGGCGCGTCGCTGCGCCCCCGTCCCCCCTTGACAAATGACGCAAGAAGGTTGCGTGATTGCTGCATGGGGATTGCGATCTCCCCACGAGGCGACATACCCAAGTATCGCGTCCTGTTTTTTCAAAGGGGCGCACCATGTCGTCGATCAACTCGATTTCCGCTGAAAAACTGTCACGTCTCATAGGCCGGCCCGACAGCCCGGTTCTCATCGATGTCCGCACGGACGAGGACTTCGTTGCTGATCCCCATCTCATCCCCGGCTCCGTCCGCCGTTCCTGGGAGAGCGTGGCCGAATGGGCGCACGCCTTCAAGGACCAATCGGCCGTCGTCATCTGCCACAAAGGCCTGAAACTGAGTGAAGGCGTCGCCGCGTGGCTCCGGCACACCGGCGTGCCAGCGGACACGCTCCAAGGCGGCTGGTCGGCGTGGGTGGAGGCCGGTTTGCCCATGGTGCCCGAGGCGAAAATTCCGCAACGCGACGGTAATGGCTGCACGGTTTGGGTTACTCGCTCCCGTCCGAAAGTCGACCGCATTGCCTGCCCGTGGCTGATCCGCCGCTTCGTCGATCCACATGCGGTCTTTTTGTTCGTCGCCCCAGCGGAGGTTCAAGCGGTTGCGGACCGCTTTGGTGCGACACCGTTCGACATCGAAGGCGAGGGCGTGTTCTGGAGCCATCGCGGCGAGAAGTGCACTTTCGACATTATGGTCGAGGAGTTCGGTCTTGCAACTGAACCTCTGCTGCGATTGGCGCGCATCGTGCGCGGGGCCGACACCGCCCGTCCGGACCTTGCACCCGAAGCGCCCGGTCTCCTCGCTGCATCTCTCGGCCTCTCCAGGATGCATGCGGACGATCTCGAACAGCTCAATGCTGGAATGACGCTCTACGACGCATTCTACCGATGGTGCCGAGACGCTACGGACGAAACGCACAACTGGCCCGTCAAGAAGCGGGAGGCGTGAGATGGCACCCGTATCGACTGTCGCACGACCTTCCAAACTTCGCGGTTCGGCCGCTGTCCGCATCACACTGAGAGAAGCGGTGCCGATCTGGGCGCGGATCGCGCTGCTGAGTTTCGGCGGGCCGGCGGGGCAGATTGCGGTGATGCATCGTATCCTCGTCGAGGAGAAGCGATGGATCTCCGAGAACCGTTTTCTGCATGCGCTCAACTATTGCATGCTCCTGYCGGGTCCCGAGGCGCAACAACTCGCCACTTACATCGGTTGGCTCATGCACCGCACGCGCGGGGGCCTTGTCGCGGGCGGTCTGTTCATCCTGCCCGGCGTCGTGTCGATCATGGCTCTGAGCTGGATCTATGCCTTGTTCGGCAATGTCGGGATCGTGTCCGCACTCTTCTTCGGATTGAAAGCGGYAGTGCTGGCTATTGTGCTTCAAGCGGTGATGCGGATTGGCGAACGTTCCCTCAAGAACCCTGTGATGCTGAGCGTCGCTGCGATCGCGTTCGTCGCCATATTCTTCTTCAAAGTTCCATTTCCGGTCATCATTCTGGCTGCCGCGCTCCTCGGCTATTTCGGCAGCCGCGCTGGCATGGCGCAATTCCAAGTGGGAGGGAGTCACAAGCGTGCGAAGCAAGGATTGACCGACGCGGACAGCCTCCTCGGCGAGACGCTGCCGGTTCACGCGCATCCGTCCGTCGGAGGTGTGTTGGGCGCTATGGCAATCTGGTTGCCATTGTGGCTCGCCCCGGTTGCCGCTCTCTTGCTGATGAGGGGTCAAGACGATGTCTTCAGTCAAATCGCCGTGTTCTTTTCCAAGATGGCCGTTGTGACGTTCGGCGGCGCCTATGCCGTCCTCGCCTACGTCGCGCAACAGGCGGTGGAGCATTACGGGTGGCTTCGCCCAGGCGAAATGCTCGACGGTCTGGGCATGGCCGAGACGACGCCAGGGCCCCTCATCATGGTTCTCCAGTTCGTAGGTTTCATGGCGGCGTTTCGCGATTCCGGTTCGATGCCGCCATTGCTGGCCGGAACGCTCGGTGGTTTGCTCGCCACCTGGGTGACGTTCACACCCTGCTTTCTCTGGATTTTCGTCGGTGCGCCCTTCATCGAGATCATGCGAGACAACAGAGCGTTGAGCGGCGCGCTGTCGGCGATCACTGCGGCTGTGGTCGGGGTCATCCTCAACCTGGCTATCTGGTTCGCAATCCATACGCTGTTCGCGGAGATAAGCCCTGTCGTTTGGGGACCGATCCGGTTCGACTTGCCGGCGTTTGCGAGCATCAACCCTTGGGCTCTCATGCTATCGGCCGCAGCAATCGTGGCGGTCTTCCGGCTCAAGGTCGGTATGGTGCCCACGCTGACACTGACCTCCGTCATGGGGATCGGTCTCTATCTCGGCGGAATGATCTGAGGGGGGACATCGGCGAAACGACTTTGCTGCCACGGTAGTCAGCACGAACGTATCGCTTAAGGCCGCCCCGCCGATTCCATTCACTCCCGCCGCGGACCGAACGTCGACACTCCTTTATTGCCAATGCTTCCGGTTGATCCGCTTCGTATACTGCTACGATGGATCGTCGAAAGCAGCTTTAATGCCAACGCTCTCTCTCGATCATAGCCAGGCAGRGGCGCAGATTACGCGAAGCGGCCTCTTGTGGGGCGGCGGAGGTCCTGCCGGGCCAATCTCGTACGGCTTCCGTCAGACGGCGCCAGGCTACAATACGAACAACAACGAGCAAGGGACCTTTAGCCTGTTTTCTCTCGCGCAGATGCAGGCCGCGCGCGACGCATTGCACCTGTGGTCCACCGTAGCCGCGATCAGTTTCGCGGAAGTTGCCCCGGGCAGTTACACCAACTCGGCATCGATTCTGTTTGGGAATTATTTCGACGCGAGTATCGATCGGCTCGGCGGATTCGCGTTCCCGCCCGGAACGGCCTCCTTTCCCTCGGCAAGCGGCGATGTGTGGATCAATATCGGTAACTTTCAATCGCCCACGATCAACAAGGGGAGCTATTACTTCGAGACGTTCATACACGAGGTCGGTCACGCGTTGGGCCTGCAACATCCGGGCAACTACAACGGCGGAAATCCAACCTACCAGAACGACGCCATCTACATACAGGATAGCCGACAATACACCGTCATGAGCTACTTCGAAGCGTCCGAGACCGGCGCCGAATTCGGCTTTCTGTCTGCATCGACACCTCTCGTCGACGACATCGCTGCAATTCAACGTCTGTACGGTCCGAATTGGTTGACGGCGACCGGAGACACGGTCTACGGCTTCAACAGCAACGCCGATCCCGCGTACCGATTGAATGCGTTCGATCGCGTGGTGTTCTGTGTCTGGGACGCTGGCGGGAACGACACGCTCGATTTCTCTGGATACGCATACGATCAGCAAATCGACTTGCATTCCGGCTCGTTCTCGAACGTCGGAGGCTTGAAGCACAACGTCTCGATTGCCGCTCTGTACGGCGGGGACAATCGATCATTGATCGAGAACGCCATTGGTGGTTTTGGATCCGATATCATCGATGGGAACGACGCTGCGAACATTCTCAGAGGAGGCGATGGCGGCGACATCCTGTCGGGCTTCGGCGGCTCGGATACGTTGGACGGCGGCGCGGGGCGTGATTTTCTCAACGGATATGAGGGCTCGGATGTTCTTCAAGGCGGAGAGGGCAACGATGCTCTCGACGGCGGAAATGGCAATGACACGCTTCAGGCAGGCGACGGCGCCGACAGTCTGATCGACTGGTTCGGCGACGACCGCTTCGAAGGCGGACCCGGCGACGATACGTTAGGTATCGGAAAGGGGGTGCGCACCATCGACGGCGGGGCTGGAATCGATACCCTAAAATGGTCTCAGGGCGGAACGTTTACGGGCGAACCGAAGGCGACCGGGCTCGTTGTGTATCTCGATCAGAACTTTTCGATCGTGGATTTCTCGTCCGACCTTTCATTGCAGTTCATATCGAACATCGAAAACGTCGATGGTCTGTTTTTCTATCCGAACACGATCCGAGGCGACAACGTCGACAACAAGATCGTGGGTGGGATCGTCCGCGATGTCT
>NZ_JBFUKD010000117.1:0-7878 GCF_056401005.1 Microvirga sp. P4_G7
CGGCAACGACGATATCGCAGGCGAGCGCAATGTTCATGGATGCCCCGACGGCCGCACCGTTCAATGCGGCGATCGTCACCTTCGGATACTTCGACAGCGTGYGGACAAGTGGATTGTAATCCCGCTCCAGCGGCGGGCCGAGATCGATGCGCCCCGAGGCATCTTTCGGCACGTCCTCGGTCAGATCCTGTCCCGACGAAAAAGCCCGTCCCTCTCCAGTCAACACGACGACGCGGATGGCTTCGTCTTTTTCGAACTGGGCCAGCGCCTCGCGCAATTCCGCATGCATCGTCGCATTGAGGGCGTTCAACTTGCCGGGCCGCGCCAGTGTGATCGTCGCGACGGCGCCATTTGTAGCGAGACGTAATGTGGTCAAGCTCATCCTCGAAGAACTCCTCTGTCGAAGTGAAGCATAGCCCGATCGGTCGCRCTGGCAAAAGGCGTCAGCGCGGGTTTGCTCGGCGCCATTCCTGCGGGGCTTGGAACTCACCCGCCCAGAGGCCGGCGCGGCTCAAGCGCGCCTTCGTTTCCTGCAGCCGATAATCGCCATAGGAGACGGCCAATCCATCCCCCACCAATCGACTTCCGAGGTCCTGCCCATCGACGCTGCAGAAGGCGAGAATGCGCTGATAACGATCGCGGCCGGAGGCCCGGCACGCGATCGACCGACCTCCAATGACCGACGCGAGTGCGTCGCGCGCGACCTCACCGCAACGATAGGTGCTGCCGTTCCGCCGGCATTCCTGGTGCAGTTCCGGTGCGTCGACGCCCTTCAACCGAATGGCGCGCCCATCCATGCGAAGCGTGTCGCCATCGACCGCATAGGCGCGGCCTACGATGTCCCTGCCATTCGGCTCGAACAAGAAGGTCGCGCCGACCGCAAGGGCAATGGCGAGTGCGAGGCTGAAGATACCGTGGACGCGCCCATTTCGCGGCAGGCGAGCGCGCGAGGCGACACGGTGCATGTTCAATGGAGTTGTTTCGCAACGCCCGCCTGATCGAAGGTGGCCATGTCGCGATGCGTCGCCGCTGCGGCTTTGACAAGCCCTGCGGCGAGAGCCGCCCCACTCCCCTCTCCGAGACGCATGCCGAGCGCCAGCAATGGAATTTTCCCCAACCGCTCCAGAACGTCGCGATGAGCGCCCTCGGCGGAGAGGTGACCAGCGATGCAATGATCGAGCGTCGAGGGATGGATGGCATGGAGGATCGCCGCAGCCGCGGTCGTGACGTAGCCGTCCAGAATGACCGGGATACGCTGCTGGCGCGCGGCGAGAATCGCCCCTGCCATAGCGGCAATCTCGCGTCCGCCGAGACGGCGCAGGATTTCCAGCGGGTCGTTCAGGTGAGCGCCGTGATGTTCGAGCGCCTCCTCGACGGCGGCGATCTTGCGCTTCAGCCCGTCGCCATCGACTCCCGTGCCGCGTCCAACCCAATGCTCGGCGGGGCCGCCGTAGAGCGCCGCATAGATCGCGGCGGCGATCGTGGTGTTGCCGATCCCCATTTCGCCAAGTGCGAGAAGGTCGGTACCACCGGCGATGGCCTCCATGCCGAAGGCCATGGTCGCGACGGTCGCCTTCTCATCCATCGCGGCATCCGCGGTGATGTCCTTCGTCGGCATGTCGAGGGCGAGATCGAAAACCTTGAAGCCGAGGCCGTAGGCCGCGCAGATCTGATTGATCGCTGCGCCTCCGGCGGCGAAGTTCTCCAGCATCTGGCGGTTGACTTCGGAAGGATAAGCGGACACTCCCCGCGCAACGACGCCGTGGCTGCCGGCGAAGACACAGACCAGAGGACGGTCGACGGACGGCTTCGCCTTGCCCTGCCAGGCGGCCAGCCACTCGACCAACCATTCCAGGCGACCGAGACTGCCTGCGGGCTTGGTCAACTGGCGGTCGCGTTCCCGAACGGCTTCGACGGCAGCTTCGTCGGGGCCGGGAATCGTGACGATCAGGCGGCGGATGTCGTCGAAGGGCGAAGAGGCGGCATCGGTCATGATAAGGTCCGGAAAAATAGGTCGCGCGACCTATAGCGGTGCTTCGGCACGGGGTGAAGCATGTTGAGTGGCGAGCAATCGAAGGCCGACAATCCCATGAGCACATGGCAGATCGCCCTGTGCAATCTTGCCGCTGCCCTGCGCTTCTATTCGCGCCTCCCGGTCCCCCGCTTGCCCTGGGAAACAGATCCCCATGCGGCGCCGGCCATTGACGGGATGGTGCGGACCGTCCCCGTCGCGGGGCTGATCATCGCCCTGCTGCCCGCGCTCGTTCTGGCAGGCGCCCTCTCTCTCGACCTCGAACCCTGGCTTTCGGCTACCCTGTCCGTCGCCGTCATGACCCTGATCACCGGCGCGTTCCACGAGGACGGACTTGCGGACATGGCCGACAGTTACGGGGGCGCCACGCTGGAACGCCGCCTGGACATCATGAAGGACAGTCGCCTTGGGTCCTTCGGCGCCTCGGCACTCGTTCTCGGCTTTTTCCTCAGGATCGGCGCCTTGGCGACGCTCGCCGCGCGTCTCGACACCGTCTCGGTCTGTCTCGCCATCGTGGCGGCCGCGTCTCTTTCACGGACGTTTGGCCTGACGCCACTGGTTTTCCTACCCCCTGCCCGTCTCGACGGCGCATCCCATGCGGTCGGCAGGCCCTCCCGCGAGGCCTATTGGTTTGCCGTGATCCTGGCCGCGGGACTGACCGCTCTGCTCGGCTGGTTCGGCGGTTTGACCCATTCGGGCGTCGCCTTGATGCTCGTCGGATCGGGCCTCGCCGGCGTGACCGCGACGCGGATCTCCGCGCGTCATCTCAAGGGGCAGACGGGAGATGTGGCGGGAGCTGCGCAGCAAGTGGCCGAGATCGCGTGCCTGCTCGGCCTCTTGATCGCGTCCCGTCCGTGACGACATAAGACACGATGAATCGTGCCTCCAGCCCCTGCATTCGCGTTTGTCTGATCGATGAGGAGACCGGCCTCTGCGAGGGTTGCGGTCGCACGCGCGAAGAGATCGGGACGTGGTACCGACTGAGCGAAGAAGAACGCCTCAAGATCATGGACGAATTGCCGGAACGGCTTCGAAAAGCCTTCGCAGATCAGGCTGGCGGAAACGATTAGTCGAAGAGACTGACGGCGAAGCGCGCGCAGACCAGAAGCAGGAAAATCCCGAACGCAACCTCGAGCCGGCGCTTGGACAGCGTATGGGCGAGACGCGCGCCGATCGGAGCCATCCACGTGCTCGTGGGCACGAACAAGGCGAGACCGATGAGCGAGATATATCCGATCGCCAACGGCGGCTGGAGCGCGACCACATCGGKGAACTCCGCGGCGCGCGGCCAGCCGGCATAGATGTAACCGATGGCGCCCGGAATCGAGATCAGCACGCCGAGACCGGATGACGTCGCAATCGCCTGGTGGATCGGGCGATTGTAGAAGGTCATGAAAATATTGGACAACTGGCCGCCGCCGATGCCCATGAGGGCCGAGAGGACGCCGATGAGCCAACCATAGGCGATCATGATGGGGCGTGCCGGCATGTCGAGACCAAAGCGCCAGGTATCCTTGCCGAAGAGCAGCCGCACCGCCGAGACGCCCGCGACGAGAACGAAAACCGCCTTGAAGAGGTCCGCCGGCGCGTAGCGGGCGACGAAGCTGCCAATGATCACGCCGACCACGACGGGCACGGCCCAGACGCGCAGGATCGACATGTCGACAGCTCCCTTGGCCCGGTGGGCGTTGAAGGAGCGGATCGAGGTTGGAATGATGATCGCGAGCGACGTCCCTACGCAGAGGGGCATGCGGACCTCGTCAGGCACGCCGACCAAGCGGAAAAGCTCGTAGAGGATCGGGACAGCCACGGCCCCGCCGCCAACCCCGAATACTCCTGCAAGGAGACCGGTGACCGCACCGGCCGCGAGAAGCGCAACCGCGAGCCAAGCCAAGTCGAACCAGGAAATGCCAAACATGATCGTGGGGTTCTCGTCTCAGGGCGGGGCCGCTGTTATGGAGCGGAGTGCCCGCCAAGGGCAAGCGCTTCGTGAGGATTACGGTGATGGCGGCATGCGTGTCATGATCACACGTCGCCCGCATCCTGCAGCGACAACGCGAGCTTGCGCAGGAGGTCAGTAAGTGTGCGCAATTCCGCCTCGTCGAGAGCAGCGAGGATACGTGCCTCGGCCTCCATATCCTTCCGGAATGCGGCTTCGGTGACACGACGCCCTTTAGGCGTGAGCTCTACGGGCAGACTTCGGGCGTCCTCAGCGGGTGAGCGACGGATGAGGCCGGAACGGGTGAGCCGTCGGAGCCGATCAGTCAGCCCGCCCGATGAGATCATGAGCGAGCGGTACAACTCGGTCGGGCGCAATTGATAAGGCGGACCCGACCGCAGCAGCGTCGCAAGCACGTCGAACTCGCCCGCGTCCAATCCCTGCTCTTCGAAGACAGCCTCGATCGTCGGCCGCGTGCGCGTTGTGATCCAGCGCGCCCGACCAAGGATCGCCATGCCGACCGTGTCGACATCGGGAAGCTCTTTCGCCCATTGCGCCTGTCCGCGATCGACGCGGTCCGGTTCGCCCTCCAGATGTCTTGACATCGAGATATATCGCCCCTTATTTATCTTGACGTCGAGATAACACCGTCTCGAGCTGATTGGAAGCAACCTCAATGTCCAAGATGATCTTTGTGAACTTGCCCGTGAAGGATTTGGCTGCCGCGACCCGCTTTTACGAAATGATCGGGTGCGTGAAGAACGAGCAGTTCAGCGACGACAAGGCGTCGAGCATGGTCTGGTCGGAGAGCATCTCTTTCCACCTGCTGACGCGGGAATATTTCGCGACCTTCACGCCTAAGTCGGTGGCGGACGCGCGGCAAACCAGCGAAGTGTTGATCGCGCTGACCCTCGATAGCCGCGAACAAGTCGACACCATTGCAGAAGCCGCGGCGGCGGCCGGCGGCAAGGCAGACATCCGCGAGCGGACGGATATGGGCTGGATGTACAACCGTGCTTTCGAAGACACGGACGGTCACGTGTTCGAGGCCGTGTGGATGGATGTCGCTGCTTTCGCCTCAGCGGGTGACCAGCAGGCCGAAACAGCCTGACCCCGCGTGAGGCTCGGCCGCCTACCGAGCCGTTGCGTCGGTTCCCGCTAAGCGGGAATTGGCTCCCCGACCGTCGCGCGATCGACCAGCGCGACAGCGTCACGCAGGGTGGTCAGATCGGCTCCCGCTTTGGTGGCGTCCGTCGACAGAAGCCGCCGATAGGCCCGCGCACCCGGACGGCCCGTAAACAATCCCAAGATGTGGCGCGTCATCGAATGAAGACGCACACCCTCGGCGAGCCGGGCGGCGATGTATGGTTCGAACGCTTGCAACGCCTCGAACGCATCCGCCACCGGCGGCGCCACACCGAAAATTTCGCGATCGACGGACAGCAATTGCTCCGGCTCGTGGTACGCCACGCGTCCGACCATCACGCCGTCCACGTGTCGGAGATGCGCTTTCACGTCCGCAATCGATCCGACGCCACCGTTGATGGCGATCGGCAAGTTCAGCCATGCCTGCTTCAATCGGTAGACGCGATCATAATCGAGCGGTGGGATGTCCCGGTTCTCTTTCGGCGACAGGCCCTGCAACCACGCTTTGCGCGCATGGACCGTGAGTTCATCGCATCCGGCGTCCACCACACTTGCGGTGAGTAGGTTGAGAGCCTCTTCGGTGTCCTGATCGTCCACGCCGATGCGGCATTTGACGGTCACGGGAAGGCGCACAGACGCTTTCATCGCCGACACGCATTCGCCGACGAGACCGGGCTCGCGCATCAGGCATGCGCCAAACCGGCCGTCCTGAACGCGATCCGATGGGCAGCCGACGTTGAGATTGACCTCGTCGTACCCGAAATCGGCGCAGATCCGGGCCGCCTCGGCCAATTCACGCGGATCGGAGCCCCCGAGTTGAACCGCCACGGGATGTTCGGCATCGTCGAAACCGAGCAAGCGCTCCCGCGGGCCGTGGATCACGGCACCCGTCGTCACCATCTCGGTGAAGAGCTTCGCGCGGCGCGTCATGAGGCGGTGGAAGAACCGGCAATGCCGATCAGTCCAATCCATCATGGGCGCAACACTGTAGCGAATGGAGTTCATTGCGAGCTTGGTCGAGTTCGTCCGGTGTTCATCTGCAGGGTCTTTTGCCCTTATTTTCCCTCGGGGAGCAAGCTGAGCCTTTTGAAAGAATGGCTGATCCGCTCCCAGATCCGCATGACGGGACCGAAAGCAAGGGCGCTGCCCTTGACCTTCCCATTATGGGAACCCTTATATCGATGACGTCCCTACGAGGAGGTTTGCCATGAATATCGGCGAGGCCGCCGCCGCGTCCGGCGTGTCGGCGAAGATGATCCGCTATTACGAGCAGACCGGCCTGATCAAGCCGGCCGCGCGCTCGGAGGCGGGTTACCGGGTCTATTCGGATAACGAGATCAACACCCTGCGTTTCGTGCGTCGGGCCCGGGATCTCGGATTTTCCGTCGACCGGATCGGCGATCTTCTGACGCTCTGGCACGACAGGAGCCGCGCGAGCGCCGACGTGAAGCAGATCGCGCTCGATCACGTCGAAGCGCTCGAACGCAAGATGCGGGAATTGCAGAGCATGGCGGAAACGCTCCGCCATCTCGCTCAGAACTGCCACGGCGATGGACGGCCCGAGTGCCCGATCATCGAAGGACTGGCGCATGCGACCGAAAGCAAGACGTGTCATGGGGAGCACGCTTCAGCGCCGAAAGAGAGATTCGGCCATCAAGCGTGAGTGCACCACGTGATGGTTGCGCGAGAGTGACGATCAGTACGTTTTGCCGACCGTCATCGCCATTCGAAAGTCCTCGTCGCTATCGATGAAGACCCGCCTCGGGTCAGGCGCCGACCGCGTGGTAGAACGAGATCAGGGCTGAGCGCCTCAGTGCTTGTGATCGTCGTGCTTGTGGTCGTGGTGCTTGTGGTCGTGTCCACATCCGCAGGCGTCGCCGTGGTCGTGCTTGTGAGCATGATCGTGGGAATGCGCATGCTCATGGTCACGATGATGGTCATGGTGATCATGATGAGCGTGATGATGACCGTGGTCGTCGTGACCGTGATCGTGCCCGCAATCGTGGATGCTGCGCTCCGGCTGAAACGGGCGATCGACCGGGCTTGCCGTGCACCCCTGTCCGCGCACCAGTTCCGCCAGCATCGGATCGTCATGGACGTAAACGGCGTCGGCCGTAACTTCGGCGAGCGCGTGACGTCCGCCGAGATGCCAGGCGAGGCGCACGAGGCGCAAGGGGTTCTCGGCCTTCACTTCGAGAAGCGGCTGCGGAGCGGCCTTCACCTGGATGAGACGCCCGTCCTCGAGTCGAAAGGCGTCGCCGTCATTGACCGTCGTGTCCATATCGAGATCGACGACAAAGCCCGTTCCGTTGCCCCCCGTGAGGTGGGCATGACGCTTGCTGCGGCCCGCGTAGTCGAGGGTCACCGTATCGATGATGCGATCCGCCTTGACGGCAGGTTTGCGGACGATTGTCGTGGCGCGGGACATGGTTTTCTCGATGAGCTTGAGAGGTTTGAGGTGTGGTAGCACTCCGCCCGGAACAAGGCCAGACGGCGCTAATACGCGACTTTGTCGGCCTTTTTCATCCAAGCCTCGAAAACGGCCTTCGCCTCTCGGGTGGGCATGTGGTCAGTCGGGACGCTGCGCTCGCCAATGGGCTTGGGAATTTCATCATAGAGAAACTTGTCGTCGAACCCGATCGCCGCGGCTTYTTCTCGCGTGTTGGCGAATACGATGCGTGAGACCCGGGCCCAATAGGCTGAGGCAAGGCACATCGGGCAAGGTTCGCAGCTGGCATAGAGCGTTGCGCCGGCCAGGGAG
>NZ_JBFUKD010000118.1:0-7864 GCF_056401005.1 Microvirga sp. P4_G7
GTGTTGCGCGTCAGGTAGAGGACAGTCTATCGGACGCCCTCCATGAGAGACTCGCCCAGCGCTTCGTCGACAGGCGCACGAGCGTTCTCATGCGGCGGTTAAGAGAGAATGCGATGCTAGAGGCGCAAATTACGACTTCCGGCGATGTTACCGTCGAAGGTCAGCATATCGGACACCTGCACGGCTTCCAGTTCGTGCCGGACCCCCAGGCCGACACGAGCGAAGCCAAAACCTTGCGCAACGCCGCGGGGAAAGCTTTGTCGGGCGAGATCGAGGCCCGGGCGGATCGGTTTGCCGAAACGCCGGACAGCACGCTCGTGTTGTCCAACGACGGCACGATCCGCTGGATGGGCGATCCGGTGGCGAAAATGGAAGCCGGCGACAAGCTCTTCGAGCCGCGCCTGCGGGTCCTCGCGGACGAGCACCTGACCGGTCCTGCCCGCGACAAGGTCGACACCCGGCTGCGGGCCTGGCTCAAAGCCTATGTGATCCGCCTGCTCGGGTCCGCGATCCAGCTCGAGGAATCGGCTGAATTGCAGGGTCTGGCGCGGGGCATCGCCTTCCAGGTCGCCGAATCGCTCGGCGTTCTCGAACGCGCCAAGGTCCTGAACGAAGTGCGGTCTCTCGACCAGGAGGCGCGCGGAGCCCTGCGCAAGGCGGGCATCCGGTTCGGCGCCTATCACCTCTACCTTCCGGCGCTCTTGAAGCCGGCGCCGCGCACGCTCGCGGCACAGCTTTGGGCGCTCCAGAACGGCGGGCTCGAGCAGAAGGGCATCGACGAGATCGCTCACCTCGCCCAATCGGGCCGCACCTCGATCCCGGTCGACCCCGAGATCGCGGCAGGCCTCTACCGCGCTGCCGGGTTCCGTGTTTGCGGCGGCCGCGCTGTTCGCGTCGACATTCTGGAACGCCTGGCGGATCTGATTCGTCCGGCGATCGCCTATCGTCCCGGCATTACCCCTGGAGAGCCTCCGGCGGGAACGGCGGACGGCGAGGGATTCGTACCCACCGTCGCCATGACGTCGCTTGTCGGCTGCGCCGGTGAAGACTTTGCGACCATCCTGAAATCCCTGGGCTACGTAATGGATCGCAGGGCGGGCCCCGCGATCACGGTGGCTCTGGTGGAGGCGCCACGGGAAATCGTTCAGCCGGTGCCGAACGGCGACGACAAGCCCGCCGTCGCCGCCGATGGCGATACGGTTTCAGCAGGGCTCGAAGAGGCGGCTCGCGAGACGCCCAACACGAGGACTCCCGACACCGAAACGCTTGGCGCCGAGGCGCCTCAAACCGAAACGGCCGACGCTACCCTCCCGGCTGGGGAGACGGTTCCGGAGGCGGTTTCCGCGACATCGGACGTTTCCCAAGCTGTTGCTGCTTCGGTGGAGGAATCGACTCCGGCAAACGGTTCCACAGACGGTTCCGAAGGGGCGGATGCTCCGGCAGAACCTGTCCTCATCGAAATCTGGCGGCAGCATCGCCGGCACCACGAGGGCGGCCACGCGCGCCACGGCCGCGGACGCCAAGGCCATGCCGGGCGCTCCGCCGAGGCCGGTCAGGACCGTGATCAGCAGGATCGCAATCGCGGCGACAGACGCGGCGATCGTCGCCCCCGCCACGGACAGGGCGATCGTCCTCAAGGCGATCGTCCTCAAGGAGACCGTCCTCAGGGTGATCGTCCGCAGGGCGAGCGTCGTTTCGACCGCCGGCCCGACCAGCGCAAGGACGGGGAGGGCGGACGCCCGCAGAACCGGCCACCGCGCGGCCCGCGCCGGCCCGACGAGCACCGACCGCCACGGTTCGAGCCGCGGCGCGAAAAGCAGCCGGATCCGGATTCGCCTTTTGCCAAGCTCCTGGCCCTCAAGGCCCAGCTCGAGGATTCGAAGAAATAGGCGGCATGGGCGATGCGCGAGGATCGACGGCGACTGGATAAGTGGCTGTGGTTCGCGCGCTTCGCCAAGACGCGTACGCTCGCGGCGAAGCTCGTGACCAGCGGCTTCGTTCGCTTCAACGGGCAACGCGTCGACAATCCGGCGAAGGCCGTCGCGATCGGCGATGTGGTGACCCTGGCTCTGTCGCAGTCGACGATCGTGATCCGTGTCGAAGCCCTCGGCGAACGCCGTGGCCCTGCACCGGAAGCAAGGCTGCTCTACACCGATCTGACAAGCGACACCGGGACGCTTGTCACGGACCGCGACAGGGGCTAGAGCGCAGTCGCGGACGCACCGTTTCCCAGCGCCCAAGGTTCCGTATCGTCCGAGCCGATTCAAGGATCGTCTATGCCCTACGTCGTCACCGAAAATTGCATCAAATGCAAATATATGGATTGCGTGGAGGTCTGCCCGGTCGACTGCTTCTATGAAGGCGAGAACATGCTCGTCATTCATCCCGACGAATGTATCGATTGCGGCGTGTGCGAACCCGAATGCCCGGCCGAGGCGATCAAGACGGACGTGGAGCCAGGTCTCGAGACCTGGCTCAAGCTCAACGCCGACATGGCGAAGACGTGGCCGAACATTACCCAGAAGAAGGATGCGCCGGCCGACGCCAAAGAATTCGACGGCGTCGCCGACAAATTCGAGAAGTACTTCACCCCGAATCCGGGCGAGGGGGACTAGAAGGGAAGCTAAACCATATCGGCGGCTTCTTCCGTTTCATTTTGAAATATTTTTGCTTTTTACGGTGGACTGTGATAGGGTCCGCAAATGCCGTCGCTTGCGCCCGACGTGCTTCAAACCCCGCGACAGAAGCGGTCAAGAAGATGAAATGTGATGCATGGCCCAAGATGGACGACAGCATCAGCTGTCTGAAATCAGGGTTTACGGGTGCTCTTTAGTTACTGGCCGATCAGGGAAACAGGCGAGACATTCAGTCCCGCCTTCAAACATTTTTGTTCCGCGGGTCCCTGTCCGCTGGAACGACAAGCTCCCGCCGCATGGCTGGGGCCGTGCAAGGAGGCCTCTCTCGCATGACGACCGCTAAGAAGTCCGCCCAGCGCCTGGGTTTCAAGACCGGTGAAGCGATTGTGTACCCGGCTCACGGTGTCGGCCGCATCACGGCCATCGAGGAACAGGAAATCGCCGGTTTCAAGCTGGAGCTCTTCGTGGTCTCCTTCGACAAGGATAAGATGGTTCTGCGCGTTCCTACCGCGAAGGCCTCCTCTGTCGGCATGCGTAAATTGGCTGACGGCCCCCTGGTCCAGAAGTCGCTCGACGTTTTGACCGGACGCGCCCGTGTGAAGCGCACCATGTGGTCGCGCCGCGCTCAGGAATACGAAGCCAAGATCAATTCCGGCGATCTTATTGCCGTTGCGGAAGTTGTGCGCGACCTCTACCGGTCGGAAGCGCAGCCCGAGCAATCCTACAGCGAGCGCCAGCTCTATGAATCGGCGCTCGATCGCGTCATTCGCGAAATCGCGGCCGTCAACAAGATCACCGATACGGAAGCCTTGAAGCTCATCGAGCAAAGCCTCGCCAAATCGCCCCGTCGGGTGAAGGGCGCGGAAGCCGACGCCGAGGACAGCGACGACATACAGGAAGAAGCGGCCTGAGACGCCACGCCTCAACGCTGATTTTTTGGAAACCCGGCCTTCGCGCCGGGTTTTCTTTTGCATGCAAACCCTTGTTTTTCCGCAAGTCGAATCTATTTTTCACGACCTTGGCCGTTCGGACTGAACTTTTTCTCTGCTGGCCCGTTTTCCTCCTGCTCAAGGGAGGACGAGGATGGGAGAAATCTCCGGGGTTCGTCGCAAGTTTGTGCGCGCCGCTATGAATGCCCCTTTCCTCGAACGGCAAGAAGAACACCTTCTCGCCGTACGTTGGAAAGAACAGCGCGACGAAGATGCTCTTCATCAACTCACGTCCGCTCATATGCGATTGGTGATCGCCGTCGCCGCCCGGTTCCGCCATTACGGACTGCCCATGGCCGATCTCGTCCAGGAAGGCCATGTGGGCCTGCTCGAGGCGGCTGCGCGGTTCGAGCCCGAGCGTGAGGTTCGTTTCTCGACCTATGCCACGTGGTGGATCCGCGCCTCCGTTCAGGATTACATTCTGCGAAACTGGTCGATCGTTCGCGGCGGAACCAGCTCCGCGCAAAAGGCCCTCTTCTTCAACCTGCGCCGCCTGCGCGCACGCCTGACCCGAAATGGCGATGAACGCATCTCCGCCGAGGTCCACGTCAAGATCGCCCAGGYCATCGGCGTTTCCACCAATGATGTCGCGATGATGGACGCCCGTCTGTCGGCGCCCGACACCTCCCTCAATGCGCCGGTGCTCGATGCCGATCCGGGCAACTCCGCTGAGCGGATGGAATTTCTGGTCGATACCAGCCCGTTGCCGGATGAGAGTGTCGGCGAGGTGATCGACGGCGAGCGGCGGGTGCGGTGGCTGCGTCAGGCGCTCAAGGTTCTGAACGAACGCGAACTCCGCATTCTTCAGGCCCGGCGCCTCGACGAGGAGCAGGTCACGCTGGAATTCCTCGGGAACCGTCTTGGTATCTCCAAGGAGCGCGTTCGCCAGATCGAGAATCGCGCGCTCGAAAAACTCAAGCGTGCCCTCATCGAGAAGTACCCGCTGGCGCATGGCGCGTTCGTATGACGTCTAGGTCAAAGGCCCAGCGCCGACTTGCGGTGCTTGGCTCTTCTCGCCCCTATTCGCCGATGATCTTGTAGTTTTCGCCCGCTTTGAGCGGTGCTGCGCGGTCGAGTCCGTTGAGGAGCAGGAACCGCTCGAGCGGTCGCTCGCTCGTCGCCATGCGCGCCGCCATGGTTTCCGCCGTGTCGCCCGGTTGCGCAGTGGCGATCCGCAGGTGCAACGGCTGCACATTGCGGGCTTCATCGGGTTGCACGTGGCGGACTGTCGCGAGCGTCTGGCGGAACATGCCGTCGAGATCGCCCGCGCCGACCTTGGCCGCCATGATCAGCCGATAGGTGGTGGTCCCGATCCGGATCGCCGACAGGCGGAAATTCCATTCCTTGCCCCGTGACAGTGCCGTCGCCACGGGCAGCCCGTTGACGGTCGTCGTTTCCATGCTGCCGGGTTCGATCGTGTCGTTCCAGGTCGAGCGGAGCACTTCCTCCAGGCTCTGGCCGTTCGGCGTCTCGGCGGCATCGAACAGGAGCCGCCGGGCACCGTCGGCGGACGCACCGAGCACCGCCTGCGAGGTGTTCTCGAGGGTAAACCCGTCCGGCGCGGCAAAGGCGACGCCAAGTCGAGCATGGATGAAGGTGCGGCCACGGACGACGCCGTCGCCCGGATCGTCGCCATAGGCGAGCCCGTCGATGGCCGAAAGGTAGCGGTTCCTGTCCGCCTCCCCGATGCCGGGCGCGCTCGCCCGCCTGGCGGCCTGGAGCGCCTGCGAGATGCGATCGGAGGTCGTCGGATGGGTCGAGCTGATATCGGCCGGCCCGCCACGTCCCGCATCGGCGCTGCCGGCCGAGCGCCCGAGCGCCGTGAGAAAGCGCGGCGCGCCGAAGGGATCGAACCCGGCCCGCGCCAGAACCTTGACGCCGACCTGGTCGGCCTCGAGCTCCTGCGAGCGCGAGAAGCTCGCCAATGTCATGCGCGACTGATCGCGCACCACGGCGGCCTCGGCCGCGTTGTTGAGGACGTTCTCTGTCACCTTGGTGATGAGGGTGGAGCGAGCCTGCAATTCGCTGCGCTGCGAGGCGTGCCGCAAGGTCACGTGGGCGATCTCATGGGAGAGAACGGCCGCGATTTCGGCGGTGTCGTTGGCGAGCGCCAGAAGTCCGCGCGTGACGTAGAGGCGTCCGCTCGGCAAGGCAAAGGCGTTGACCACCGGCGAGTTGAGGATGGTGACCTGGAACGTTTCGCTCGGCCGATCGGTGGCCTGGACCAGGCGGTTGACGATCTCGGTCAGGAGCTGTTGAGCTGCTGGAGCCCGCACCTCGCCGCCGAAGGCTGCGATCAGTCGGGCGTGGTCCCGATCGGCCTGGCTCTCCGCCACCGTGCGCGGCGCGGTGGGGGGCAGGGGGATGTTGCCGCTTCCCGACGTGTTGCAGCTCGCCACCAAGCCAGCCGCCAGCAAGACGGCGAGAATCAGACCAACAGGGGTGCGACTTTTTTCGATCATGCCGTTCAATGTCGTGGGCGTGTGTCGACGATGCGCTCGAGGGCGTCCGGCGTGGCGAGGGTCAGGGATGAGCCTTGCCAATCGTCCAGAAGACCTCTCGCCCGAATCCTGCTTCCCTTCAGGCTCGCGGCATTGATGCCGCGCTGGGCCAGAAGAGACCACACTTTCTTCGGGACGATGATCGTAAAGTCGTCTGCCCAATTGCCCCCGAAATTAAGATAGGTTCGCTGTTGTCGTTCGCCCACGTTGCGCACCCGTCCTTCGACGAGCGCGAACGTGCCTAGTCGCTCCCGCAGGCGGGCGATTTCGGTCGCGTTGATCGGGTTATAGCGGCCTCCCGCCCAGAGACCAAGGCCGCGTTCGCGCGCCGCCTGTTCGAGCGCCAGCAATTCCGGTTGGCAGAAGACGACCCCGTCGGTCGGATCGACGATCGCGAGCCCCGTTTCCACGAGCCGCGCCGTGAAATCGCCGGTGAGATCAGCCGGCAAATTCGTCGTGGGATTGCTGGCCGGTGACGCGAGGCCAGTGGGAGCGAGGGTCGCTGGGTCGAGAGTCGCTGGGGCAACGGACGCTGGATCACGGGCGAGGCGTGCCGGCAGCCTCTGCCACCGATCCCGTTCGCCCATCGCCCGGACATGCACCGTTTGTCCGATCACGCCCTTGAGCAGCGCGAGCGCGTGCGAGCGAGGCTCGCCTTCATCGGGTAGCCGGATGGATGCAAGGCGCAAAAGTCGCTCCGAGCGCAGGCCGATCTCACCGGCGGCGGTGATCTCCGAGACGACATCGTCCTCGACCACCCCCGCACGACAGCCGGCCGTATTCTGCGCCAAGACGGGCGCGCTCGCGAAGACGACACAACCGACGAACAGGAGCGCACGGACCATCGAGGCCACCATAGCCGACCGGGCCCAAGGCACAACCACCGCCTCACGCTCGCCCTCTCGGGAGGCGTCAGCATCACCCATTTACCGCGCCGATTTTTCTGGTACTCATCCCCCGAGCGGTCCCGTAGCTCAGCAGGACAGAGCAGCGGTTTCCTAAACCGAAGGTCGGAAGTTCGAGTCTTCCCGGGATCGCCAGGGTTTTTGGGGGTAGGCGCCCGCTCCGCCCCCCCGTTCATTGCCCCCAGCGCAACACCAGCGGGTCGAGGCGGCGGGCGAGTTCGATCAGGCCTTTTCTGGTTTCGGGGTGCATGGGCTGGAGCGGGTGGCGCACTGTGTCCGAGGATATCACGCCGCCCTCCTGCATCAGCGATTTGCATGCCAGGAGACCGCATTGCCGGTTCTCGTAGTTGATGAGCGGCAGCCACCTTTCGTAGGCGGCGATGGCGTCCTCGCGGCGTCCGGCGAAATAGGGATCGATGATCTGGCGGATGCCGTCCGGATAACCCCCTCCCGTCATCGCCCCCGTGGCGCCGGCATCGAGATCGGCGAGAAGCGTGATCGCCTCTTCGCCATCCCAGGGTCCCTCGATGGTGTCCCCGCCGAGGTTCACGAGGTCGCGCAGCTTGGCGGCAGCGCCTGCAACCTCGATCTTGAAATAGCGGATATTCGGAATCTCCCGCGCCATCCGGGCGAGAAACACGGCCGATAGCGGCGTGCCGGCGACAGGTGCATCTTGGATCATGATCGGAATGTCGATGGCACCGGACACGGTCCGGAAAAAGTCGAAGATGCCGATCTCGGGAACGCGGATCGTCGCTCCGTGATAGGGCGGCATGATCATCACCATCGCCGCGCCCGCGTCCTGGGCGCTGCGGCTGCGCTCGGCGCAGATA
>NZ_JBFUKD010000119.1:0-7863 GCF_056401005.1 Microvirga sp. P4_G7
GATCATCTCGATGGGGGTAGCGGTTTCGACTTCGCTTCGTTCGCCGACCAAGGCGTGGGGCTCGACGTTACCCTGGGCAGCGCTGCCATCGCCGGCGATGCGCTCTTCTCCATCGAAGGCATCGTTGGAACGAACCACGCCGACGTGCTGCGCGGCGACGGGGCTGGCGTTCTCGATGGATCCGGTGGCGACGATACCTATTACGTCGGCGGGAACGTCACCATCCAGGAGGCGGTAGGCGGTGGGACCGATACGGTCGTTTCCGAGGGTAGCTTCTCGTTGAGTGCATCTGCAGCGGTGGAGGTCCTCAAGCTTTCAGCGCCGACGTCAAAGGTGAGCGCCAATCTCAACGGGTCGGATACGGCAAACGCCATCTACGGTAATGCGGGCCGGAATGTCCTCAAAGGCGAGGGCGGCGATGACAGACTTTACGGTGGAAACGGCAAGGACACTCTGTCAGGGAACGCGGGCAGAGACATTTTCGTGTTCAAGGCGAAGCCCGATTCAAAGAAGACACATGTCGACAAAATCACCGACTTCAACGTGAAAGACGATGCGATCTGGCTCGAGAACGCGGTCTTTAAAAAGCTTGGAGCGAAAGGCTCGGAAACAAGGCCCGCCCTTTTGAAATCAGGTTATTTCACCGTTGGCACCGCGGCAAAAGACGCCAACGACTATGTCATCTACGACAAGAAGAAGGGCGTACTCTACTACGACGCCGATGGGTCCGGTATCGGCAAGGCTCTTCAGATCGCCACGCTCGGAAAGAACCTCAAGATGACCTATAAGGATTTCTACGTGATCTAAGGTTTGCCTGACTGCGAAGGCTCGGTGCCGATCGCGGCCGATCGCGCGCACCTTTGTGATCTTTATCCAAGCATGGTCCGCAGTGTGCGCATGAACACCCGCGCTCCGATCTCGATCAGGTCGTCGGGGAAATCGTAATCCGGGTTGTGGAGACTCGGATGCGTTTCTCCGGCGCCGAGAAAAAACATGGCTGAAGGCGCATCTTCACCGAACCGCCCAAAATCCTCCGAGGCTCGCATCGGAAGATTGCCGGGGCCGTGAGATATGCCCTCGGCGTCGAGGGCGTCGCGCAAGACGGCCACAGCCGCCGAAGCGTTGTCACAATGTCGGAATACGTCGTCGTAGGAGATAGTCACCGCCAACCCTTCCTCGCGTGCGGCGTTCTTGACAGCCGCTTCAGCGCTTGCGCAGAGTTCGCCCATACGGCGATCCGTCAGCGTTCGTAGCGTCGCCCAGATCTCGGCGCGGCCGGGCGCGACGCCGAAGGCGGGTTCGCCTACGCTGGCGTGTGTAACCGTCACCATGGCGAAATCCTCACCCACGGCTTGCCCACTGCCGAGGCCGGTCAGCGCAGGCATTAGAAAGGCGACCGCGTTCACCGGGGACACGCCCGTCTCCGGCATGGAGGCGTGGGCGGTTTTTCCCGCGAGCGCGATGCGCAGACCGCGCGATGCGCAATTGACCGGCCCTTCCGTCAGCAGCACCTCGCCCAAAGGAACGCCTGGCATGTTGTGCAGGGCGAACGAAAAATCCGGAGCGAGCTGCGGATAGTGCGGGTCTGCGATAACGGCGGCAGCGCCGGAACCATTTTCTTCCGCAGGTTGGAACAGCAACACCACACGACCGCGTTGCGGACGCTTGCGGCCCAGGCCCAACGCCAAACCGGCGAGTGTCGCCATGTGCCCATCGTGACCGCACAGATGGGCTTTTCCCGGAACGATCGAGCGATGCGGAATTGTGGAGATTTCTTCGATCGGAAGTGCGTCGAGCTCGGCACGAAACATTACCGTCGGGCCGGGTTCATCGCCGTCAAAGATGGCGGCGACGCCATGGCCGCCGAGCCTGGTGATCAGGTCCGCACCGGTGGTGGCGAGAAGCGCGCAGACTTCCCGTGCGGTGTTCTCCTCTTCGCCCGATAGTTCAGGCATGCGATGAAGTTTGCGGCGCCATTCCACAAGATCGACAATGTCCCGGTTGGTCAAAAACATCATTGGCCTCGTTGTTGACGCGGTGCGCCCGCTGCGTGCGCTTGTGACTCCGACGCCGATTTGCATTGAAGTCGCAGGTTTGCGTATGGAGGATTGGCTGCGTCAGCCTGGACGGTCTCGATGCGTTTCCAAGCGTCCTTGCGTGATGAGACGTGCACTGCGCTGGTCGCGTGCGTGAATCCAAAGCCAGTTGATGGCAACGCTGAGGCGATTGCGCAGGCCGATCAGGAAATAGATGTGCGCGAGACCCCACATCCACCAAGCAAGAGCGCCGCGGAGCTTGATACGCCCGAAATCGATCACAGCCAGTCGCTTTCCGATCGTCGCCAGACTACCCGCATGATTGTATCGGAAGGGCAGGGGCTGTGCAGCACCTCGCAGACGCGCTTTGATGGCATTGGCGACGTGATGTCCTTGCTGTTTCGCAGCAGGTGCAATCCCGGGCACTGGCTTTCCGTCGGGACCATCGATCGCGACGGTGTCGCCGATAGCGAAGACCTCCGGTCTCCCCGGAACCGTCAGATCCGGCAGCACCAACATCCGGCCAGCGCGATCGGCCGGCACTCCGAGCCATTCTGCGGCGGGCGACGCTCTGACACCTGCGGCCCAAATGAGAGTCTTGGCCTCCAGAATACGATCCCCATAGACGACACCGTCTTCTGTGCATAAGGAAACGGGTTGACCGAGCTCGACCTCGACGCCCAGACTTTCAAGGGCGCGCAGAGCGTATGCCGACAGATCTTCGGCGTATCCCGCCAACACGCGAGGTCCCGCTTCGATGAGGACAACGCGCGCATGGCGGGTATCGATCTTGCGGAAATCACGGGGCAGCGTATCGCGGGCGAGCTCGGCAATCGTCCCCGCGAGTTCGACACCTGTCGGTCCCGCACCGACGATGACGAACGTCAGCAACGCGGCCTGTCGTTGAGGATCAGTCTCTCGCTCAGCACGCTCGAATGCGAGAAGGATGCGACGCCTTATCGTCGTGGCGTCCTCGAGCGTCTTTAAGCCGAGCGCGAATTCTTCCCACTCATCATGACCGAAATAGGCGTGTCGCGCGCCGGTCGCGAGAACCAGCGTGTCGTATGGAACAACGTCGCCTCCATCAAGGACGACGTGCTTGGCGTCGGCATCGATCCCCGTGACTGTGGCCAGCAATGTCGTGACTTCGGGACGACCGCGCATGAGATATCTGATTGGCCAGGCAATTTCCGATGTCGCCAGCGACGCAGTGGCCACCTGATAGAGAAGGGGCTGAAAAAGATGGTGATTGCGTCGATCGATAAGCGTGATATCCACCGGGCAGCCGGCCAGGTGATGGACCGCTTCCAATCCTCCGAAGCCGGCGCCGACGATGACCACCCGATGCCGGCGCTCGCCATTCTGGGACATGTTTTTTGAGAGAGCGTCTTCCACGGCGTTCATCGAGCCCTGCACCGAGTGATACTTCAAATGGTGACGACGAATGGTCGTGCGTCGACGCCAGTCATTCTCAATACAATCCGCCTGTTTTCAAACCTAATCAACATTGGCGTAGCGAGGGTGGCACGGGGTTGGATTGCTGATGATCGAAAACGATCAAATCCGTCTATGCGGGCAGGATTTATGGTATTCGTCGACGAGCCCTATCGCTATTTCATCCATCGCGTTGCCGGAAGCGAGAGCGTCGCACACTCGCGCTATGTCCCCTGATCGATCGCGCCCTTGAGGATCCCATGCTCGATATTATGGTTCATCTCGCACGGAGCGCAGGAACGCTCGCTCGGCCATATGTCTCGGGAGAGCGTTCGTTCTCGGTCGAGGAGAAGGGGCCACTGGACCTCGTGACCGAAGCCGACCGGCGGATCGAGGAGCTTCTTCGGGCGGAGATTGAAAAGCGCTTTCCGGGCGACGGTTTTTTCGGCGAGGAAGGTAGCGCACAAGCGCGTCTGGACGGACGAACTTGGGTTGTCGATCCGATCGACGGCACCGCGAATTTCGTCCGCCGCAATCCCGATTGGGCGATTTCCATCGGCATCTATGAAGGCGGCCGCCCTCAGGCAGGGGTCATTTACTCACCGGTCCATGATCTCATGTTAGCGGGTGGACTCGGATTGGGCGCGACGCTCAACGGCGTCGAGCTGCCGCGACTAGCCAGTGGCAGGCCACGGAGCGGGATCGTCGCGGTGGAGGTCAACAGTAGGACACCGTCGGTGCGGCAGGCCGAGATCGTCGAGTTCGTCGCCGGCGCGGCCGGAATGGCCGTGCGTTGCTATGGGTCCTCGACGATTTCATTCATGAAGGCTGCCCTTGGGCAGGTGGACGCTCACGTTGGGTTCGGAGCATCCAGCTGGGACGTGATGGCGGGCATGGCCATCGTCGAGGCGCTCGGGGGCCGAACGTACACCAACCGCCCGCTAGGCAATCTGACGGGTGAGTTCAACGGATTCGCGGGTCTCCCCGATCTTGCTGGCGAGTGGAAAGCTCTCGTGGTCGACTAGCCGTGGTTTCCTGCCTTCCTTGTCCACACGCCTTCTCGCACGCCGACCACTTGCTTCCGAAGATGCAATCCGGTGTGATGGAGATCGCCGTCGCGTGATCGGCGTCTCGCGATTTGGGCGCGCCTGCTCTTGAAATGCGAGATCGGATCCAATCTTCGGGTGTCAGAACGCCAAGGAGCGGTTCATGTTTTTCTCCATATTGAACAAGGCGCAGTCCAAAACAGGGCCCGCCCGCTCTCTTGGGATCCGGCGAAGTTTAGCCATCGTTTTGGCGGGTCTGTCGCTTGCCTTTGCATCCTCCGGTCTTCACGCGCAGCCAGACCCTTTACCCTCATGGAATGAGGGTAATGCCAAAGCGTCCGTCATCAATTTTGTAGCGCGTGTCATCAAGGAGGGGACACCGGACTTTGTCCCTGTCGCCGAGCGCATCGCCACTTTCGACAACGATGGTACTTTGTGGACCGAACAGCCGATCTACGTCCAGGCGGCCTACATTTTCGACAAGGCGACGGCGATAGCGCGCGGCCGGCCGGATCTCAAGGAAAAGCAACCATTCAAGGCGCTTCTCGAAGGCGACAAGGGCACGCTTGCCTCGCTTGGAGAACAGGGTCTTGTCGAACTCGTAGCCCTGACGCATTCGGGCATGAACACGGTGCAGTTTGACCAATCCGTGAAAGACTGGCTTGCGACGGCGCGGCATCCTCGATTCAACAGGCCCTACACCGAGCTCGTCTATCAGCCTATGCTCGAACTGCTGAGCTTCTTGCGCGCGAATGGGTTCAAGACTTTCATCGTTTCCGGAGGCGGAGTCGAGTTCATGCGCCCCTGGACCGAGAAATCCTACGGCATCCCGCCAGAGCAAGTGGTCGGATCGAGCGGCAAGACCACCTATAAGCTCGATGGTGATAGCCCCGTGATCGAGAAGCTCCCCAATGTCGAGTTCATCGATGATGGACCGGGCAAGGCGGTCGGTATCAACCGGTTCATCGGTCGTCGTCCGGTCTTTGCGGCAGGTAACTCGGATGGCGATCTCGAGATGCTGCAGTGGACGACGCTGAATTCCGGGCCGCGCTTTGCGCTGATCGTGCATCACACCGATGCGGAACGCGAATATGCCTATGACAGGCAATCCAAGGTAGGAAAGTTGGACAAGGCCCTCGATGAGGCGCCTCGGCGTGGGTGGCTCGTCGTAGACATAAAGAAGGATTGGAAGACGATTTACCCGGCGCAGTGATCCGACGTTGCGGTTGGGCGCTGAACTGGCGAAATTGGTATATGCGCAGAGATTCTCGATGATTCGTTCCTTTTCGTTCGGCTCTATCGCCGCCTTGGCCGTCCTAGCCATCGCTCCGGCTGCCGCCCTCGAAGGTGGGCAAAGCCCATATCTCAAGGGCTTCCAAGATTTCATGTCTGGAGTGGTGCCGCCGGAGCCCGGGGTTTATACGCGCACGAATGCCTACGCCTATAGCGGCTCGATTGATCGGACCCTGCTCCAGGGTCGCCTCCAGACCGAACTGGACATGCGGGTCTTTTCAGTTCTGCCCGTGATGACTGTCGTAACCCCTGCGAAGATATTGGGTGGGCAGTATGCATTCGGCGCGGCCTGGGGTGTCGTCGATGCCCACCTGACCGGTAGCCTCTCGACGCCCCGCTTCAATATCTCGCGCAGCGCAAGCAAGACTGACCTGTCCGATCTCATCCTCATTCCGGCGATCGTCGGTTGGAATTCGGGGCCATTCTATTGGAACGTGGGCCTGTCAGTGTACACCCCCGTCGGGGGATACAACGACGAGGAAGTGCTGAACACGGGTAAGAATTTCGCGTCCGTTCAACCGCAAGCGGCATTCACCTACTTCGATCCAAAGGTCGGGATCGATATCTCCGTCGCGGCCGCCTACTTGATCAACCAGAAAAATCCGGCGACCGACTATCGCTCTGGAGATGTGCTCCACATCGATGCGGCAGCCGGTTATCAGATCAATGAGGCGGTCAAGCTCGGCATCGTCGGCTACACGATGCAGCAGGTTACGGGCGATAGCGGTAGCGGAGCGAGCCTCGGCGCCTATAAATCCCGCGTCTACGGCCTGGGTCCGGCAGCCGTTTTCACCTTCAAGGTCGGGTCCATGCCGGTGCAATTGACAGCAAAATATTATCGTGAGTTCGGGGCGAAAAACACGACGGAAGGCGATGCCGGCACCGTCGCTGTTAGCTTCAAGTTCTAGAGAGACCCCTGTCGTCTATCCTGCGGGAGCGCGGCGGACGCATCGAAAGCCGATATGGCTGGTCGATGTGTCGATCGGGTGCGGGTGGCGGGCAGCTGGGCGGTAACGCCGACAATAATTCGGCGCACAAAGATGGGATCCGCCCTTCACGACTTTCCGTGGAATGCGGCTCTCGGGTTGTCGGGGATCATAGCTCCCTTCCATTCTCGCGCCGCGCGGATTTTCCGGAATGCAGCACGCCTTCGGGACATCCTCGGCATGTTGGGGCGCAAACCAATCTRATGTCCATTCCCAGACGTTTCCGATCATGTCGAAGAGACCGTAGCCGTTTGGCGGAAAGGTGCCGACCGGCGATGTGCGATCGTAACCGTCGAGCATCGTGTTCTCGAACGGAAATTGCCCTTGCCAGGTATTGGCCATCTGGCGACCTTCGGGTGTCAATTCGCTTCCCCAGGCGAATTCTTGTCCGTCGGCACCACCGCGGGCGGCGAATTCCCATTCCGCTTCAGTCGGCAAGTCCTTGCCTGCCCACTTTGCGTAGGCGAGAGCGTCGGTATAGCTGACATGAACGACCGGATGGTGCTCGAGTCCCTTGAGCTTGCTGTTGGGGCCGTAGGGACGCCGCCAATTCACCCCGAAAGCGAACGTCCACCATTGGCTCCAATCGCGGAGGTCGACAGGGTGATCGGGCGGCGTGAAAAGGAGCGATCCCGCCCTGAGCATCTCCGTCTTGGCGCCCGGATAGTCTTTCGCGTCCGGCACGATCTCCGCCGTCGTCAAATGCCCGGTCGCCTGAACGAACGCCTTAAACTGGCGGTTCGTCACGGGGAGCTTATCGATCCAAAATCCATCGACAGTGACCCGGTGGACCGGTGCTTCCTCCGGGTAGTGCTCATTCGAGCCCATGCGAAACGTTCCGCCGGGCACGAAGACCATGCCATCCTCGACAGGCGCCTGAGAAGGAGCTTTGGCAATCGCGGAAGAAACGTGGCTCATGGACCAACTGCCCGCTTGAGCGAGGGGAAAATTGGACCGATATGACGAGCGAGTTTTTCAAAAGTGACGCCGGACAAGCGACAAGCGGCTCCTGACAGAGAGTTACACCGTGCAGGGGTTGGTGCGACGAGAAACCGAACCAAGCTACCG
>NZ_JBFUKD010000120.1:0-7858 GCF_056401005.1 Microvirga sp. P4_G7
CGATACCGTCATAACCTATTTCTCCTATACTCTCGGCGCCAACATGGAGAACCTGCTGGTCGTCGGCAGGAACACGGCGAAGCTCACCGGCAACGCGCTTGCGAACACCCTGACGGGCACCGAAAACGCGAACACGCTCGACGGCGCGGCCGGCAACGACGTCCTGGTGGGTCTCGGCGGCGATGACAGCTACCACGTCAGCGACGCGGACCAGGTCATCGAGGCCGCCGGCGGCGGCACCGACACCGTCTACGTCGCTGCGAACTACACCCTCACTGCAGAGGTGGAGAACCTGGTCGCGACAGGCGTTTCGCTGGTCTTGAACGGCAACGCGTCCAACAACGCGATTCGCGGTTCGGACGGTGCGGATCGGCTCGACGGCTTGGGCGGCGCCGACGTGATGAGCGGCGGCAACGGCGACGACATCTATTTCGTGAATCAAGCCGGCGATCAGATCGTCGAAACAGCATCCGGCGGCGCGAACGACAGCATCTACAGTGCCGTCAGCTTTGCGCTCCCAGCCCATGCCGAGAAGCTGTTCGGCCTTGGGACCGCCCATATCGACCTGACCGGCTCGCAATTCGCGGACGCAATTACGGGCAATGCCGGCAACAACAAGATCAAGGGCGGGTTGGGCAAAGACACGCTGGTCGGCGACAAGGGCAAGGACACCTTCATCTTCGACACGCGCCTGAACAAGACGACCAATCTCGACAAGATCGTCGATTTCAACGTCAAGGACGACACGATCTGGCTCGACAACAAGTACCTGACGAAGCTGGGCAAGGGCACTCCCACCAAGCCCGTCAAGCTCGACAAGAAAGCGTTCTGGATCGGCGCCCGCGCCCATGATGCGGACGATCGTGTCATCTACGACAACAAGAAGGGCATCCTCTACTACGATGCCGACGGCAGCGGTCGCGGCAAAGCCGTCGAGATCGCGACCGTCTCCAAGAAACTCAAGATGACGGCAGCGGATTTCTTCGTCGTCTGATGTTGCACTGCAAGGGCCGGCCGAACGGCCGCGCCCTTGTTCCTCCAAAGTCATGCGCCTGCGTCGGGAGAGCTACGCCGAGAAGGCTTGCCTCCTCCAGGAGCCACTTCTGCTATTTTGATCGCTGCTTGCATCTCGTCAGAGGCAGGAGCACGCATGACGTACGAGCTTTATTATTGGCCGGGCATCCAAGGGCGCGGCGAGTTCATCCGCCTCGCTCTCGAAGAAGCCGGAGCGGATTATGTGGATGTGGGACGCGGATCCGAATCGAAAGGTCTCGGTGTTCCCGCCTTGATGAAATTTCTGGAGGGGGACGTCACGCGTCCACCTTTTGCGCCACCCTTTCTGAAGGATGGCGACGTGTTGGTCGGGCAGACGGCCGCCATCCTGCTTTATCTGGCGCCCAAGATCGGCCTTTCGCCGAAGAGCGAGCCTGATCGCCTCTGGGCGCACCAGATTCAATTGACGATCGCGGATCTGGTGGCGGAGGCGCACGACACGCACCATCCCATTTCAAGCGAGCTTTATTACGAGGATCAGAAGAAGGAGGCGTCGCGGCGCGCCGCCGATTTCCGCACGAATCGCATTCCGAAATTCCTCGGCTGGTTCGAGACGATCCTGGCGCGCAACCCCGATGGCGACCGCCATCTGGTGGGCAATACGCTCACCTATGTCGATCTCTCCCTGTTCCAGGTGGTCGAGGGTCTCACCTACGCGTTTCCGCGTGCGATGACCCGCGTTCTGCCGGATACGCCGCGCGTCAAGGCGCTCCACCAGGCCGTGTCCGAGCGGCCGCGGATCAAGCCCTACCTTGCCAGCAAGCGGCATCTGCCGCGCAACGACGAGGGGATTTTCCGACGCTATTGCGAACTCGACGGCTGACGTGCGCCTCAAACGCCGATGAGTTCGGCGCGTCCATCGTGAAGTTTGAAGAACCCATCCTGCGGCGCGGGCAGCGTCAGCATCTCTTCTTTGCTGAGGCCGAGATACGCGCCGCGGATCAGTCGGCCGAGCAAGCCATGCGAGACGGCGACGACGGGGCCGGTGAGATCTGACAGCCACGACGTGATCCGGGCATACGCGGCATCGAAGCTTTCGCCGTCGGGCGCGCGAAAATACCAGTCGAAACGATCCGCACCGCGCAGGGCGTCGGGATCGTCGCGTTCGATGTCGCGGCGCGAGCGTCCGTCCCAGGAGCCGAGCGAGATCTCCGCCAGACGTGGCTCGTCGACCCGCTGCAGCGTGACATGTCGCGCGATGGCGTCGGCGGTGGCGCGGGTGCGCCCGAGCGGGCTGACATGGGCCGCGATCGGCATCCGGTCGGCACCGATTTCCTGCGCCAACAGCCAGCCCACCAGCACGGCTTGCGCCTCACCGCTCTCGGTCAGAGGCGAGTCCAGAAGCCCCTGATAGCGCGCGACCGCATTCCATTCGGTTTCGCCGTGGCGAACGAGATAGATCATGATCCGTGACAATCCTTCACCCGCAGAGCGGCCCACGCGCCATCTCTAGGCGGCAAAGAGGTCGGAGGGAAGATCTTTGCGAGGCGGCAAAAGATTACGCCGCGAGGCGGCGAAGGCTCAGGCCGCGAGGCGGCGAAGGCTCAGGCCGCGAGGCGGCCCATGGCCTCGTTGAGGCACTCCACGGCCACAACCTCGCCGGCGCGGGCGATCAGACTGCAGCCTTYCGGCACCTCGCGCCAGCCTTTGGCCTTGTCGTCGATCGGCTCGGAGACCACGAGCAGGTCGCTGCCGCTCTCGCGGAAATAGAGAGTCGGCGGGTTGGCGTCGCACGACCATCGATAGGCGAAAAGACTTTCGCCGTCCGTGTAGACTGCGGTGAACTTGAAGGGCTCGGTCGCGCCGGTTTCGTCCATCAGACCGCGCACGGTCTTCAGGGTCCGCGCCATGGCAGCGACCGGCTCGGTGCTCAGCCCGTTCGCCAGCGCCAGGAGAAAAATCGCCTCCGAATCGGTGGTGCCGAGGCGAGTATCGTAGAGCTCATCCGGAATCATCGCCTCGAGGCGGCGCTTGATGCGGCTGTATCCGCCGATCTGGCCGTTATGCATGAACAGGTGGCGATCATGCGCGAAGGGGTGACAGTTGGCTCGCGTCGTCGACGTGCCGGTCGAGGCGCGCACATGCGCGAAAAACAGGCCGGACCTGACTTGGTCGCACAAGCTGCGGAGATTCTCGTCGGACCACGCCGGCCTGACCTCGCGATAAAGACCCGGTTCCGGCCGCTCGCCATACCAGCCGATGCCGAAACCGTCTCCGTTCGTGCCGGTCTTGGCTTCGACCGCGTGGAGCGACTGGTGCACGAGGGAATGGCTCGGCGCACACACCAGCTCGGACAGGAAAATCGGATCGCCCCGGTAGGCAAGAAAGCGGCACATCGGACTTATCGGACCCCAAGGCGCTTCGAGCGCCGTGCGTTATGTTGTTTATAATGTTTCCGTTGCGCTGAACAGCCGGTTAATGCGCGTTGGATTGCGGGCCTCGCCGAGTTCTTCTAAACCTGTGGCAAAGGGGCGCCGGGCGAAACCGGCGGGAGGGGCTCACCGTGCTGTTTCGCGCGCTTTCGATCGCCGTCATTCTTGCCGTCGTGCCTGAAGTGGCGGGCGCTGCCGCCCTCGACGGCGCCCGACTCGGTGGCGCTTGGGCCCTGCCGTTCGTCGGCATCCTTTTGTCGATCGCGCTGTTTCCCTTGTTCGCCGGGCATTTTTGGGAGCACCACCAGGGCAAGATCGCTGCCTTCTGGAGTCTGCTCGTCCTGATCCCGATAGCCTTCGCCGAGGGCCTGACGGCCACGTCGCATGTGCTCGCTCATACGGCACTGCTCGAGTACGTCCCCTTCATCCTGCTTCTGCTCGCGCTGTTCACGGTGGCCGGCGGCATCGTCATTCGCGGCAACATTCATGGCGCGCCCGCGTCGAACACGCTCATGCTCGCCATCGGCACGCTGCTCGCCAGCGTCATCGGCACCACTGGCGCATCGATGGTGATGATCCGCCCCGTGCTGCGCGCCAACGACGATCGCCGGCACAACGCTCACGTCGTCGTGTTCTTCATTTTCCTGGTGTCGAATATCGGCGGCTCGCTCACCCCGCTCGGCGATCCGCCGCTCTTCCTCGGCTTCCTGCGCGGCGTCGATTTTTTCTGGACGACCACGCATCTCGTTCCGCACACATTGACCGCCAGCGGCATCGTTCTCGTTGCCTTCTTCCTGCTCGATTGCATCGTCTACAAACGCGAAGGGCGCACGCGTCCAGATCCGAGCCCGGACAACCCGGTCCACATTGCCGGCGGCATCAACTTCGTTCTCATCGCCATGATCATCGGCGCAATGCTGATGAGCGCCACCATCGATCTCGGTCGCTTCACGTTTCTCGGCGCCCAGATCGAAGGGGCGAACGCGCTTCGCGACGTCATCATGATCGCCGTGACAATCGCATCGCTCGCGCTCACGCCGAAAGCCAGCCGGAGTGAGAACGGCTTCTCCTGGGGGCCGATCAAGGAAGTGGCGAAGCTCTTCGCCGGCATCTTCATCACCATCATTCCGGTACTCGCCATGCTGAAGGCGGGCAGCGCCGGGGTTTTCGCGCCGCTCGTCGCCTTGGTGACGAACGCCGACGGCAGTGCCGACAACGCTGCGTATTTCTGGCTTACGGGCGCGCTGTCTTCGTTCCTCGACAATGCGCCAACCTATCTCGTCTTCTTCGAACTCGCAGGTGGCGATGCGCAGGACTTGATGAACCAGGGCGCCCAGACGCTCGCGGCGATCTCGGCGGGCGCCGTGTTCATGGGCGCCAATTCGTATATCGGCAACGCACCGAATTTCATGGTCTATGCCATCGCGCGCGAAGGCGGCGTCACGATGCCGAGCTTCTTCGGTTATCTCCTGTGGTCGGGTGCCGTCCTGATCCCGACCTTCCTCGTGCTGACCGTTCTGTTTTTCTAGAGCGCGATCGGCAACGCAGCATGTACGGAGCCTAAGCGTTAAGCCGATCCACGACGTCGGCGGCAAGCGACAGGCTCGATGTGAGGCCCGGACTCTCGATTCCGTACATCTGCACGAGTCCAGAAAGCCCGTGCTCGGCCGGGCCATCGATGATGAAATCGCCGGCCGGCTCGCCCGGTCCGGTCAGTTTCGGACGAATGCCGCAATAATCGGGGACGAGCGCGTGATCCGGAAGCCCTGGCCAATAGCGACGGATCGCGGCGTAAAACCCGTCGGCGCGAAGCGGATCGACCGTATAATCTTCGCTGTCGATCCATTCGACGTCCGGACCGAAGCGCATGCGGCCGGATAAATCGAAGGTGACATGCGTGCCGAGCCCGCCATCCACCGGAGCCGGATAGATCAGATGGGTGAAGGCAGGCTTCCCGAGGCACCCGAAATAATTGCCCTTGGCCATGATCAAACGCGGCACCCGCGCCGCCGCCAAGCCTTCCGTCGCGAGCGCCAAACGCTGTGCACCGAGGCCCGCAGCATTGACGACCGCGTCAACGACGATCTCGGCCGCATCGGCCTCCTGCATGCGCACACGCCATCCGACTCCCGCCGGGGCAAGGCTCGCGATCGTCGTGTTGAAGGCGATCATGCCGCCCGCATCCTCGAAATCACCTTGCAGCGCCAACATCAAGGCGTGGCTGTCGATGATCCCGGTCTCGGCCGACAGGACCGCGCCGGTGCAGGAGACATTTGGTTCGAGCGCATGCGCTTCAGCGCCGGTGAGAACCGACAATCCTTCGACGCCGTTGGCGGTGCCTTGTGAAAAAATGGTCTCGATCTTCGCTTGTTCTCGCTCATTTGTTGCGACGATGAGCTTGCCACAGCGGCGATGCGGCACGCCGTGACTCTCGCAATATGCATAGAGCATGCGCCGACCCGCGATGCAGTGCCGCGCGCGCAGCGAACCGGTCGGATAGTACATCCCCCCGTGGATGACTTCGCTGTTGCGCGACGAAACGCCGTTGCCGATCCCGCTCGTCGCTTCGGCAACGATGACCGCATGACCCCGCATCGCCAAGGCTCGCGCGACAGCCAATCCGACGACGCCCGCTCCGACGACCAGGACCTCCATCAGACGTGTGGATCCGGTGACGAGGGTTGGGCGATGACGGCGGCGGCGAGCAAGATCAAGGCGAGAAGCGACGCCACGATTGCAGTCGAAATCGAGGCGTTCCCGCAACCTTCCGCTCGCGCCAACGCGGTGAGGTGGTCGGGCATGACGTTGACGCCGATGGCGCGCACACCCTGGACCGTCGCCACGAGGCCCGCGATCAACGCGATGCCGCGCAGGCGTGGCACCCTCGTCGCGGTGAGAATGGCAAGAGCGATCAAGCCGATGGAAAGCGGCGTCAGCAACGCATCACCCACGTGATACCAGAGCGGTGCGTGCATCAGCCGATCGAACGCGGCCTCTCCGAGAATCTTGTCGCACACTTCAGCCGAGGCGGAGGTCGTCGCTAAACACCACAGCGCGAGCGTTAGCGGCACGGACCGTCCAACCACGATCGCGTTCCTCATCGAGGCTCACCGACACTCGGTGGCCATAGCGTTTGCGCATCGACCTGGTCGACTCGCTGCAATCGTCCCTTGTGATCGAACGTCAGCACGTTTCCTTCGGACCCTAAACCGTCGACCGAGAGGCTTCCTTGGACCAATAGTTTCGTTCGGCGACAGGTCAGAGGTCTTTCCGTCGCGTACTCGATACTGCTGACCACTCTTCCCGTCGGGTTCATCACAATGATGCGGTTGTATCCCCTTGGTGTGGCAGCTCCGGGGATGATCTCTCGAAGATCGATGACTGCCATCGGCCCAGATCGCGTTTCCAGCGCACATACATAGCTGAGATGCGCGACCTTCCGGGTCGAAGCGACAGCACCCTGTCGCTTGAGATGATCGAGCAAGCGGCCCTGATCGTGCTTCAGGGCCAAGGGCAGTGGCCCGGCATGCGCATGGCAACTCGCACCGAGCATCGCCACGATAGCCCATGAACAGGACCGACCCTTGAGCCCTCCGACGAACCACTTACCAATGCCGCCCGCTCTCGTCACTCAAGCGGCAATCGACATTTGCGGTGCAGCCGCACGGACATCTGCGTCCACATGGGCTTCGAAGCGCTTGAAGTTCTCGTTGAACATGTCGACGAGACGTTTCGCCGTCTGCGCGAAGGCCGCCTTATCCTGCCATGTCTTGACGGGATAGAGAATGTGCGGCTCGACGCCCGGTACCGATGTGGGCACGGCGAATCCGAAATAAGGATCGCGGCGGAAATCGGCGCGGGACAACGACCCGTCGAGGGCCGCGGTCAAGAGACGGCGCGTGACACGGATCGGCATGCGGCGGCCGGTGCCGTATTTGCCACCTGTCCAGCCCGTGTTGACGAGCCAGCAATCCACGGAATGCTTGCCAATGAGATCGCGCAGCAGATTGCCGTAGACGGACGGATGGCGCGGCATGAACGGCGCACCGAAGCAGGTCGAAAACGTGGCTTCCGGATCGCTCACGCCCTTTTCCGTTCCGGCGACTTTCGCCGTGTAGCCGGAGAGGAAGTGATACATGGCCTCGGCGGGCGTCAGCTTCGCGATGGGCGGCAGAACACCGAATGCATCGCACGTGAGCATGACGATGTTTTTCGGAATTCCGGCGCGTCCCGTGGTGCTCGCATTGGGAATGAAGTCGAGCGGATAGGCACAACGGGTATTTTCCGTCCGCGACGCGTCGTCGAAATTCGGAATGCGCGTGATCGGATCGACCGTCACGTTTTCGAGCACGGTGCCGAAGCGCTCGGTGGTGGCGAAGATCTCGGGCTCCGCCTCGCGTGACAGGCGGATCGTCTTTGCATAACAACCGCCC
>NZ_JBFUKD010000121.1:0-7843 GCF_056401005.1 Microvirga sp. P4_G7
ACATCAGTTTGTGCGAATGCGCCTTGCCCTTTTCGGCCGCTTCCACATCACGATCGATGAGAATCACATCGAGGCCGGCATTTGCCGTGACATACGCGACGCTCGCTCCCATGAATCCCGCGCCGACAATTCCGATCGTCTTCAACTTCGTCGGCGGAATCTCCTTGGGACGCCGCGCACCTTTGTTGAGCTCCTGCATGGAGACGAAGAGCGTTCGGATCATGGCCGCCGCTTCCTTCGAACGCAGGATTTTTGCGAACCAACGCGATTCCACTTTCAACGCTTGATCCATCGGCAGCTGCAGGCCCTGATACACCGCTTCGAGGATCGCGTAAGCGGCGGGATAGTTGTCTTGCGTTTCGCGTCGATAGATCGCGTTCGCGGCCGGCCAGATCTGCATGCCAGCGGCCGAGAAGACTTTGTTCGACGGCAGCTTGAACCCCTTGTTGTCCCAAGGCGCTTCCGCGGAACCGCCGTTCTTGATCCACTCTTTCGCAGTCTTGACCATATCGGCGCGCGGCGCGACGACGTGGGCGAGGCCCATGTTGCGCGCCATCAGCGGACGAATTTGCTCGCCCTTGAACAACATCTGCAACGCGTCACCCGTCTGCATCAGGCGCGATACGCGCTGCGTGCCGCCGGCCCCCGGAAAAAGACCGACCTTGATTTCAGGCAAGCCGACCCGCGTCGCGTCGGCATCGGAGAGAACACGGTAGTGGCAAGCGAGCGACAATTCGAATGCCCCGCCAAGACAAATGCCGTGCACAGCCGCCGCGAAAGGCTTTCCGCACGTTTCGAGACGGCGGTAGAGCAAGGAGAGTTTCCGCGATTCTTCGAAGAAGAAACGCATCGCCTCGTCCTCGCCTTTCTCCTTGGCGAGTTTCTTGTATTGCGCACCGAGGCCCTGGAGCATGGTGAGGTCGGCGCCGCCGGAGAACGCCTCCTTGCCGGAGGTGATCACGCAGCCCTTGATGGCCTCGTTCGATGCCACTGTCTCAACGATCTGCTGCAGCTCTTCCATCACTTGCGGCGTGATGACGTTCATCGAGCGATCGGGCATATCCCAGGTCGCCAGCGCTACTCCGTCGCCATCGACATCGAAACGAAAGTTGGTGAAGCTCGTCATGTTATCCTCCTGGATCGATCTCGTCTCAGCCATTGGCAATTCGTGTCGCCGCGGCGGGACATGACGATCCTCGACAATGATTTTCGATTCAGACTCGTTCGATGATCGTGGCCGTGCCCATGCCGGCGGCGACGCACAAGGTGATGAGGGCCGTCTGCTTACCGGTGCGCTCCAATTCATCGAGCACGGTGCCGAGAATCATGGCCCCTGTTGCGCCGAGTGGATGGCCCATGGCGATGGCGCCACCGTTGACGTTGACCTTCGTCGGATCGAGCTCCATCGCCTGGAGGTATCGCAGCACGACCGCCGAGAACGCCTCGTTGATCTCGAAGAGATCGATATCTGCGGTCGACATCCCCGCCTTCTTGAGCACGAGCTCGGACACTTCGATGGGACCCGTGAGCATCAGGGCGAGATCGGAGCCGAGCGACGCGAAGGCTTTGATGCGCGCCCGCGGTTTCAAGCCGGCTTTCGCGCCGCCCTCCTTCGAGCCGACGAGCACGGCCGATGCGCCGTCGACGATGCCGGAGGAATTGCCCGCGTGATGGACGTGATTGATGGCCTCCACTTCGGGATGCGCCGCGATCGCCACCGCGTCGAAACCACCCATCTCACCCATCTGCACGAACGCAGCTTTCAATTGCCCGAGYGACTGCATGTCGGTCGAAGGTCGCATGTGCTCGTCCTTGGCGAGCAGCGTCATCCCATTGATGTCCTTGACCGGGATGATCGATTTCTTGAAGCGGCCCTCGTCCCACGCCAATGCGGCCCGCTTTTGCGATTCGACCGCGTAGGCGTCCACGTCATCGCGAGAGAAACCGTACTTGGTGGCGATCAGGTCCGCCGAGATGCCTTGCGGCAGAAAGTAACTCGAGATGGCGATGCCGGGATCGACCGGCCACGCACCGCCGGAAGCGCCCATGCCCACGCGGCTCATGCTTTCGACACCGCCGCCGATGGCGAGGTCCTTCATGCCGGTCATGACCTGCGAGGCGGCGAGATTGACCGCATCGAGACCGGAGGCGCAGAAACGATTGATCTGGATGCCGGGAACTTCCTTTCCGAAACCTGCCTTCAGCACGGCAGCGCGCGCGATGTCACCCCCGGCTTCGGCTACTGGATCAACACAACCGAGTATCACGTCTTCGACGAGCGCTGGGTCGAGATCGTTACGCTCGCGAAGGGCCGTGAGGGTCGTCACCGCGAGGTCGACGGAAGTCACTTCATGCAGCGATCCGTCGGGCTTGCCGCGCCCGCGCGGCGTGCGGACAGCATCATAGACAAAAGCTTCAGGCATTTCGTTCTCCCTCGACGGACATGTCGTTCCCGGATCCGGCGTATCCGATCCGGCGATTGTTCAAAATTCGGAATGCAGGCGCCGATCAAAACATCTCCGTGGGGAGCGCCATGGTGGTGTCGGCCCCCGAGGAGATCCGCACGAGGCGCGTCGCCGTTTCCGGCATGATGCGTTCCATGAAGAACCGTCCGGTGACGAGCTTTGCATCCATCGCCTCGGAAGCGCCGTCTCCTTCAGCTTTCCTGGCGATCGCCGCTTTGGCCATCAGCCCCCACATATATCCCATGGCGACCGTTCCGAAGAGGTGCATATAGTCGGTTGCACCGGCACCGGCGTTGTCGGGCTTCGCGATCGCATTCTGCATGAACCACATGGTGGCCTGCTGCAGATCGACAAGGCCCTTCTGCAGAGGAGCCGTGAACGGGGTCAGCGTTTCGTCGGAGGCATTGTCCTGGCAGAAGGCAGCGACTTCGTTGAAAAATCCCATGACGGCCCGCCCGCCGTCCTTGCCGAGCTTGCGGCCGACGAGATCCATCGCCTGAATTCCGTTCGCCCCCTCGTAGATCATGGTGATGCGGGCATCGCGCACGAACTGCGACATGCCCGATTCCTCGACATAGCCGTGCCCCCCGAACATCTGCTGGGCCTTGACCGCGTTGTCGAAGCCGAGGTCGGTTAGCACGCCTTTCACCACCGGGGTGAGAAGTCCCATATGATCATCGGCCGCCTGCCGCTCGGCAGGATCGGACGAGCGGTGGGCGATGTCGCTTTTCAGCGATGTCCACACCACGAGGGCGCGGGCCGCTTCCGTGATCGCCTTGATCGACATCAGGGTGCGGCGGACATCGGGGTGAACGATGATCGGGTCAGCCGGCTTGTCGGGGTATTTGGCACCCGTGAGAGCGCGGCCCTGGAGGCGGTCCTTCGCGTAGGCGACCGCGTTCTGGTAGGCGGCGTCGGATAGAGCGAGGCCCTGCACACCGACAGCCAGACGCGCCTCGTTCATCATCACGAACATGGCGTTGAGGCCTCGATTCGCTTCTCCGATGAGCCAGCCTGTGGCGCCGTCATAGTTCATGACGCAGGTGGCGTTGCCATGAATGCCCATCTTGTGCTCGAGCGAGCCGCAGGAAACGCCATTCCGAGCACCCAAGCTGCCATCGTCGTTCACCATAACCTTCGGCACGACGAACAACGAAATGCCCTTCGTGCCGGCCGGAGCGCCCTCGATTCGCGCGAGGACGAGGTGGACGATGTTTTCTGCGAGGTCGTGCTCGCCGGCGGAAATGAAAATCTTGGTGCCGGTGATCGCGTATGACCCGTCGCCGTTCGGAACGGCCTTGGTCTTCAGAAGGCCGAGATCCGTGCCGCAATGGGCTTCTGTCAAGTTCATGGTTCCGGTCCAGGCCCCCGAGACCATTTTCGGCACGTAGAGACGCTTCTGCGCCTCGGAGCCGTGCACCAGCAGAGCAGCGATCGCGCCCTGGGTCAGGCCGGGATACATGCCGAGCGCGAGGTTGGATGCCGACATGAATTCCTGCATCACAGAGTTGAGGACCATGGGTAGGCCCTGGCCGCCATATTCCTCCGGTGCGGACAGACCCATCCAACCGCCTTCGCTGAAGGCGTCATAGGCAGCTTTGAAGCCCTTGGGCGTGGTCACCGAGCCGTCGTCACGACGCACGCAACCCTCTTGGTCGCCGCTCAGATTCAGTGGCGCGAAAGCATCTTCACAGAGCTTGGCGCCCTCACCGAGGATGGCCTCCAACATATCCGGGGTCGCGTCCCCGAACCCTGGAAGATTGTTGTGACGGGCGATGGGAAAGACGTCATTCAAAAGGAACAGGGCGTCTTCGACGGGGGCCTTGTAGACCGGCATAGATCGCTTCTCCTCAGCAAACCGCAGCCAATCCGTCCTCGATGACCGTCTCGGCGCCAGATAGTTCATATATAAACCATCAATGGCCGTTGAGGAAGGGCCCGAGGTCGATCCTTCTCGTGTTCCAGGCGATCCAAACGAAAAAGGGCGCCGCCATATCCTGGCGGCACCCATGACGATGATGCGACGAAAGTGTCTTTAGCGACGGTCAGGCGGCAGCGACGAAGGTCGCCCGACGCGACTTCAACTCGAGGAGAGCTTCCTCGATTTCGACCTTTTGCTGCTCGAGATGCTGAATTTGGTCCTCGATCTGAGCCAGCGACAGCTTCAAGTTGGCGGAGAGTCCCTCGCCCAGGCGCTCTTCAGCCAACATCGCGCGGATTTCCGTAAGGGTAAAACCGAGCTGCTTTCCCTTCAGAATAACGGCCAGCCGGTCGCGATCCCGCACGTCGTAGATCCGCGCCAGCCCCTCGCGACGCGGCGAAAGCAGTCCCCGGTCCTCATAGAACCGCAGCGTCCGGAGCGTGACTCCGAACTCGCGAGCCAGGTCGCCGATCGTAAAGGAACTGCTGTTCTCAAACGGCTTAATTGCCGAAGCGGTTGTTTGTTCAAGATTATAGGCGTTCATGTTGCCCCACATTATCGTTTGCTGCCGCCCTCCCTCCAGATCGACGGCCTCAACATAATGCAATGGTAGAACATTTACTTTACTAATCCAAGTGTGAAATTGCACGGGCCTCGCGCACAGGTAGTGCGAAGGGTAAAATGCGGCGACCGGGTCTCCTCGACCGAAGCTAACCCTCTGCCTTAACGTCTTTTTTACCACGTTCGCCAACAGTCCCCTGGTCGGCCTCGGTCCGAACTGGCGATGTGATTCGCTGGATTGGGCCGCAAAAGGTCGGCACGGCAGCCAGGCTTGAAAGCCGCGGACGCCGGTTCGAGGACCCAAGTCGACGAGCGCCATGAGACGAAACGCGAACCTTGACGATCTGGAGCGACAGACTCGGGAAGCTGCCGAAACGGCCGCCCGACGCGCCGGTCTAACACTCGCCGAGTGGGTCGCGGCCCTGACCGATAGCGAAATCGGCGAGGCCACGGCATCGCGGGAAGAGCCCTCGGCAATCGATGCGATCATCGCACGGATGGCGCGCACCTCTCCGAGAGGAAGCGACGGGACCCGAGAGGTGTTCCCCGTCAGGCCGTCGGCATGGGCGGTGCGAAAAAAAGACCGTCGCTACGCTCCCGAGCGCGACGACCGGGAAGACAGTCTTGCGGAAATCCTGTCCGAAGCGCTTGACGCCCTGCGAGACCGTCTGGATACGGTCGAACGTCGCCTTGGCAACGATCAGGCACAGCGCCCTCCTACGACAATCGCTTTTCCGGTCCACGAAGCCATGGCCGCGCTCGCGCCCCTATCCGAGGCTCTCGAGGGATTGCGATCCGATATGGGGCAGCTCAATGCGCGCCTCGAACGGCCTGTCGACAGCCTCCTGTCACCCGCGATCGAGACCATCAAGCACGATCTCGACGAGGTTCGCGTCAGCATCGGTAACTTGGCAAGCCGTGAGGATCTCGGCTCGCTCGACCAAACCATTCGCGATCTCGCCGTGGTCTTCGCCGAAGATCGCCTAACCGCCGATGCGGCGGGCGTGGCGCACATCGTCGGCGAGCTTCAGACAGAGATCAATCGGATTGCCGAACGCACATCCAGCGCCGTTCACCAGAGTATCACATCCGAACTCGAAACGTTGGCACTTCGCATCGACCGGATTGCCGAGAGCGGCGTCGATCGAAACGTCGTCGAATTTCTGAGCGGTCAGATCCTCGATATGCGTCAGGAATTGACGCGCCGCGCTGAACCACAACACCTCGAATCGCTTTCGAACGACATCAAATCTCTCGCACAGCAAGTGACGGAGATGCGGCTGAACCAGGTCGGTCGGCATGATTTCGCAGCTCTCAAGGTGTCTCTCGAGGACATCTGCGCCGCTCTCGGGAGAACGGCCGCCGTACACGCAAAAAGCGATGTCCCCGAACGGCTGGACGGCCTGAGCGAGCGCATCGAAATCCTGATCAATCGTCCCGACCCGCAACCCATCAACCTCAATCCTGTCGCGCGCCAACTGACCCTGCTGACTGACCGGATCAGTACCTTGAACGATGATCGCGCCGACAGAGCCGATACTCTCGTCTCACTCATCGAACAGCTGTCAGGTGCCGTCCATTCGGCCGTCGATCGGCCAGAGCCCTCGCATCAGCCATTGTTGGCACGGTTCGATCTGTTGGAACAGCAGCGTCAGCGCGATCGGGAAACCGACCGTTCGGGACTTGAGGGAATTCTCCAACTACTCGGTGAGAAAATCGACGGGTTGTCGGCGCCCAATCTCGACGCCCTCGAAGAACGGCTCGACTCCCTCACCGAACAGCTTTCGAAGGAACGAAGCGAGCCCGCGCGTGTGATTTTGGACGACGCCAATCAACGTCTTCTCGATATGAGAAACGAGGCGACCGCCATCGCGGAGCATGCCGCCAAAACCGCCCTTGCGAGCGCTTTTCGGGATACGTCCGACCAAGATACGTCCGACATGGACGCGCTCAAGCAAGGGATCGTCGAACTCAAGGCCCTCCACAATCGGAGCGACAAGAAGACTCAGCAAACACTTCGCGCGGTTCACGACGCGCTCGAAGCGGTTGTCGGGCGCGGTCACGATCCATCCGCACCAAACGCGTCCGCCTCTCTCGGGGTGAAGCACGCGGACCGGCGGCCCTCGGCCGACCGCCTCGAAGCCGCAGTGCGTCGCCTCCACACGGCCGCGCTCTCGCAGATCGAAGAAGTTTCGTCGAGTGCAAACGAGCTGATCCGGCCCCCCGAACCCGAGCCGGCTCAAGAATCACCTTCGCCCCTGGCGTCGTCACCTGACCAGGCGGACCTCGCCATTCGCGCGAGCTTCATCGCTGCAGCCCGGCGCGGCTCGCAAAACCCGTCCGACGCTTCCGAACGTCCGCAACCCACTCCCACGGACGAGGATGAACCTCACGCGCAACCGAGCCTGATTCAACGGCTTCGACAGACGCTCGACCAGCACCGGCGCCCCCTGTTGCTGAGCCTGGCCCTTCTCGTCATCGCGACGGGAACCGTTCAGATCGCCGCTATCATGCCGGAGGGTGGCCCTGATGTGGCCGCGGCAGCCGAGCCGCACGCCCTCGCAAAGCCACAGGGGAAAATCGCCGGCGGGCCGATCCTGCTCGCAGCGGCAGAGGTCAAGACGGGGCTTCTGTCTCCGGAAAGTGCGCTCGTCCGTCCCGCCGCGTTGAGCGAAGGGCCACGGGCCACGTTCTCGGGGTTTTCCCCCGTCGACCCGACTACTCTCGACGACATTCCGGCCGGAACCCCGCTCGTGCTGCGGGAGGCAGTCGTCGGTGGCGACGCGGGCGCTGTTTTCGAGTTGGCGCAACGCGTTGCCGAAGGGCGCGGCGTGGACCAAAATCCGGCGCTCGCAGTGCGATTCTTCGAGCGGGCGGCGCAAGCTGGCCTCCCACC
>NZ_JBFUKD010000122.1:0-7831 GCF_056401005.1 Microvirga sp. P4_G7
AGCCATGACCGCTCGGGGCCCTGCGATTGACGAGGACCAGGGCGTCGGCTCCGCCCTCCAGATCGGCGAGAGCCATTGCATTGGCGGTCGCCGGGTCTGGATGATCCATGCGCTGGGCGACGAGCCACGCGCCCGCTTCCGCGCGAGTCACCGGCTTGGCGCCCGCGGCTTTCGGGTAGAGCGGCTGGATCTCCAAGCCGTCCAGCGTCCGGCCAACTAGCTTTCGCTTGAAATCCGCCCCCTTGAGCACCCCTTCGACGAGCCGCAACCATTGATCGTTGCTCGGAGCAGGGAACTCCGTGGCGAGGGCGAGAGTCGGATCGGCCATAAAGCGCTGTCTTTCCTTCACGCACGACATGCCTCGACTCAAGATATGCCTCTACTCGCGACATGCCTTCACTCGAGGCACACCCGACCGGCCGAACGCCACCCGGTCGGGTTCAGCTTGGTTCAAACGAATTGCGACAAGCCCGGAACGGCGCCGATGATCGGGCCCATGGCGTCTTCGCCGGCCTTTTCGCGACCATAGGCGAAGAGCTCGCGACCGAGGGGCTGCATCTGGCCCATGGAAACGCCGGCGCCCATCAACTGGCTGCCGAGACCCATGACGCCGCCGCCGAGCGAACCCATCATGCCCATGATTCCCCCGCCGCCGCCGGCCTGGGCCATCGCCTGCTCAGCGCCGGGGAGGGCCGCGATCAGCTGTTCGACCTCGGCCGTGGGACCCTCTTTTTTCAAGAAGGTCAGGATAATGCCGATGGCCTTGGTCGCGGTTGCCGCGTCGAGACCGGTTTTTGCCGTCACGCGGGCGATGAGCTCTTCCATGCGATTCTCCACTGAAAATGTCGGCCGGATAGTTCGGCTTCGGGCGGCCGAAATCAAGAGCGTTGCCGGGGAGTAGAAACTGGGCCATCGACCGCCTATGAATATTCAGGCGATTTGGAGAAGTTCACGATGCTCGAAGACGGCAAGATTTTCATCGGCAAGGGAACGAAGCCCGAATTTCTCGACCTCAAACTCGCCAACCGGCATGGATTGATCACCGGGGCGACCGGCACCGGCAAGACCGTCACCCTCCAGGTTCTCGCCGAAGGCTTCTCCAACGCTGGGGTTCCCGTTTTCGCAGCCGACATCAAGGGCGACCTTTCGGGCGTCGCCGCCGTCGGAAACGCCAAGGACGCTTTCGTCAAGCGCGCGACGGAAGTGGGCGTCGACTACAAGCCGGATCAGTTTCCCGTCGTGTTCTGGGATCTGTTTGGCGAGCAGGGTCACCGGGTCCGCGCTACGATTTCCGAGATCGGTCCGCTTCTCCTGTCCCGCCTGCTCGATCTGAACGACGTGCAGGAGGGCGTGCTCAACATCGCCTTCCGCGTCGCCGACGAGCAGGGTCTGCTCCTCATGGATCTCAAGGATCTGCGCGCGTTGCTGCAGCTGATCTCCGATAATGCGCAAGAGCTCACCACGACCTACGGCAACGTCTCGAAGGCGACGGTCGGCACGATCCTGCGCCAGCTCCTGGTGCTCGAAAACCAGCGCGGCGAGGAGTTTCTCGGCGAGCCGGCGCTCAGCATCAAAGACCTGATGCGCACCGATCGGGACGGGCGCGGCGTCATCAACATTCTCGCCGCCGACAAGCTGATGAACAATCCGCGTCTCTATGCGACGTTCCTCCTGTGGCTGATGTCCGAATTGTTCGAGGAATTGCCGGAAGTCGGCGATCTCGACCAACCCAAGCTCGTGTTCTTCTTCGACGAAGCACACCTCCTGTTTTCCGATGCACCGAAGGTGTTGATTGAAACGGTCGAACGCGTCGTGCGGCTGATCCGCTCGAAAGGCGTCGGTGTCTATTTCATTACGCAAAATCCCGTGGACGTACCGGAGACCGTTCTGTCACAGCTCGGCAACCGGGTTCAGCACGCCTTGCGGGCGTATACCCCGCGCGAACAGAAGGCCGTTCGCGTCGCCGCGCAGACCTTTCGGCAGAACCCGGCCTTCGATACGGAAAAGGCGATCACCGAACTCGGTGTGGGTGAGGCGCTCGTGTCGACGCTCGAAGGAAAGGGAACGCCTTCCATGGTCGAGCGCACGTGGATTGCGCCACCCATGTCGCAAGTTGGTCCGATCGACATCGCGACCCGGCAGCAGATCATCGCGGCGAGCCCGATGAGAGGCAAGTACGATCAGGTCGTCGATTCGGAATCGGCCTACGAAATGCTGGCGAAACGCGCGGAAAAGGCCACGGCGGACGCCCAGGCGGCRCAGGGCGGAGGCGGCATTCTGGATATGCTTGGCGGGCTGTTCGGCACGACCGGACAGCGGAAAGGCTCGATGACGACGACGCAGCGCGTCACCCGTGAGGTCACCCGCACCATCGTCAACCAAACCGTCGGCAATCTCGCCGCAGAAATCGGCAAATCGCTCGGCGGTCGTCAAGGCGGTTCCATCGGCCGTGCCATCGTGCGTGGCACGCTCGGCGGGTTATTGCGGCGCTAGCAGAAATCTCCGTCACATCTAATCCGATATCGCGACAATCACCCTGTTTGTTTCCGGCCAACCGAGTAAAATCCATGTCTCATCTCGACAAAGTTCTCGCCAAGATCGACACCGATCTCGATGCATCCGTGGAACGCTTGTTCCAATGGCTGAAGATTCCCTCGATCTCGACCGATCCGGCGTACAAGGATCATTGCCACGTCGCAGGGCAATGGCTCGTCGATCAGTTGAAGGGCTTAGGGGTCGATGTGTCACTGCGTGAGACGCAGGGTCATCCGGTTGTGGTCGGGCATTCCAGGGGAAATGCGAAGCCGCACGTGTTGTTCTACGGACATTACGATGTGCAGCCGGTCGATCCTTTGAATCTGTGGGACACGCCGCCATTCGAGCCGAAGATCGCGACACTGCCGGACGGGCGCAAAGTGATCAGCGCGCGCGGTTCGTCCGATGACAAGGGGCAGGTCATGACGTTCGTCGAGGCGTGTCGCGCCTGGAAGGCCGTCACGGGCTCGCTGCCCATCGACATCACGTTCATGGTTGAAGGTGCGGAGGAAGACGGCTCCAAGTTCCTGCCCGAGTTCATCGCAGCCAACAAGGACGAGCTGAAGACCGATCTCGCGCTCGTCTGCGACACCGGCATGTGGGATCAGAACACACCGGCGATCACGTCGTCCCTGCGAGGCATGGTGTACGAGGAAGTGATCGTGCGTTGCGCCGATCGCGATCTGCATTCCGGCGCTTTCGGTGGCGCGGCCCAGAATCCCGTTCACGTGCTCGCCAAGATCATTGCAGACATCCACGACGAGAACGGCCGCATCACGATCAAGGATTTCTACGAGGGCGTTCCGGATACGCCGACGCAAATCCTCGAGCAATGGAAGAAGCTCAACCTGCAGGAGGAAGACTTTCTCGGCCAGATCGGCCTGAAGAAATCGACCGGCGAGAAGGATCGCATGCTGATCGAGCAGATACAGTCGCGCCCCACCTGCGACGTAAACGGCATCATCGGAGGTTATACGGGGGAGGGTACGAAGACCGTGATCGCGGCGGAGGCCCGCTGCAAGATTTCGTTCCGTCTCGTCGGCGACCAGGACCCGGCGACGATCTCCGACAATTTCCACGCTTTCGTCGAGGCGCGGATTCCATCCGATTGTTCCGTGGAGTTCATCAAGCACAAAGGCTCGCGGGCAATCACGCTGCCGTTCGACATGCCCGCGCTGACCGTCGTGAAGGGAGCGCTGAAGGACGAGTGGCAGGCTGATCCGGTGGTGATCGGGACAGGCGGATCGATCCCCGTCGTCGGCGACTTCAAGCGCACGCTCGGGCTCGACACCCTGCTCGTCGGCTTCGGTCTCGACGACGATCGAATCCACTCGCCGAACGAGAAATACGACCTGCGAAGCTTTCACAAGGGCACCCGGAGCTGGGCGCGCATTCTGGCCGCATTGGCGGAGTGAGGGTTTTCTCGGTCGGCTCGGCACCAGGCATTCGGGGACCGCATTCATCACAAACCCTGACCGGACCGATCACGAATCCTTTCGCATCCAGGCTGTTTTTCCGTTGACGGAGAAGCGAGTTGGGCGTTCGGTTAGGACAACAACACTGACCCACGGGCGGAAATAGAGATGGCTTGGTATTCGAAGACCTGGAACTGGTTCAACGGCGCATGGCACGAGGGAAATCCGCCGATCATCGGTCCGCGTTCGCACGCCGCTTGGCTCGGCTCTTCGGTGTTCGACGGTGCGCGGGTCTTCGAGGGCGTGATGCCCGATATCGACCGGCATTGCACCCGCGTCAACCGGTCGGCCGATTCCATCGGTTTGAAGCCGACCATGGAGTTGCAGGGGATTCTGGATCTGGTGCGCGAGGGCGCGAAGAAGTTCGGATCCGATACGGCGCTCTATGTGAAGCCCATGTATTGGGGCGAAGCGGAGGGACTCTCGACGATCGTGCCCGATCCTGAATCGACCCAGTTCTGCCTGTCGCTGTTCGAGGCGCCAATGCCGATACCGGGCGGGCTCTCTCTCATGAAATCATCGTTCCGCAGACCGACTTTGGAATCCATGCCGACCGATTCCAAGGCTGGTTGCCTCTATCCCAACAATGCCCGCGTCCTCCGCGAGGCGAAGGCGAACGGGTTCGACAACGCATTGGTCTGTGACGCGCTCGGGAATGTGGCCGAAACCGGAACGTCGAACGTCTTCATGGCGAAGGGCGGGGTCGTCCACACGCCGGCACCCAACGGAACGTTCTTGAACGGCATCACGCGTCAGCGCGTGATCCAGTTGCTGCGCGACGATGGCGTCACGGTTCTGGAGAGCACTCTGCGCTACGAGGATTTTGCCCAAGCGGACGAGATTTTCATCTCCGGCAATTATTCCAAGGTGATGCCGGTCCTGAGGATCGGCAGCCGCGACCTCCAGCCCGGTCCGCTCTATCGCAAGGCGCGGGATCTCTATTGGGCGTTCGCGCACGACAAGGCCGCCTGAAACGGATCGCGCTCGGGCGATCAATTTCTCATGAGTGGGGATTGCTCCCGATCCCCACCTCTCTGACAATCCATCGCCAAGAACGGCGGTGGAGCTTGTCATGCGCGCTTTCCTTCCCGGCCTTTTCGCGTTGGGTCTGTGTGGTGCTCCCGCACTCGCGGAACCCGTCGACCTCGAACTCGTGTTCGCGTCAGACGGCTCGGGCTCCATCGACGACGACGAGTTGCGGCTGCAGCGCAAAGGTTGGGCGGACGCGCTGACGAGCAAAGAGGTGCTCGACGGCGTGCGGGACGGCGTGATCGGCGCCATCGCCGTCGCGTTCATGGAATGGGGCGGTCCCAGCTCGCAGGTCGTCATCGCCGATTGGCATGTGATCCGCGACGAGGCGAGTGCGAAGGTCTTTTCGGATCGGCTCATGAATGCCCCGCGCGGAGCGACTGGTTACAACTCGATTTCGAACGCCATCGACTTCTCCGTACGCCTCGTGGAGGGCAACGCGCATGAAGGCACGCGCCGCGTTATCGACGTGTCGGGCGATGGGCCGAACATCGGCGGCAGAGCCCTAGAGGCGGCGAGAGCCGACGCTCTTGCGAAGGGCTTCGTCATCAATGCTCTCGCCATCCGGCGGCCCGGTGGTCGGCCGGGCGGGCCAGGCGGAATGCCGCTCGAGGATTACTACGGCCAGAGTGTGATTGGTGGACCGGGCTCGTTCGTTGAAATCGCCGACGAGGCCCKGCCATTCGCCAAAGCCGCGAGACGGAAACTGCTGACGGAAATCGCAGACGTGAAACCGGCACAAAGATACGCCAGGTTCGAGGATCAGCGGCGCGACAAGCGAATGCCGGCGAGTTTAAGTCCGGTTAGCAGCGTGGCGCCGTAGGCGAGGGCGCCTCCCGTACCGACGATCGCGAGCAGAGCTTCATCGCGCCACGTAGTGAACGTACCGGTCCATTGGCCGATGATGGGCGGAGCGAACCAAGCGAATGCAGCGAGAAAAGCGCTTGCGACGGCAATCGCCGTACAGGCGCGAAACAGCGTGCTGCTCGGATCGATCCATTGACGTCGATGGGCGAGGAAGAACAGCAACAAGAGATTGACCCATGTGCCGACGGCGGTCCCGATCGCGAGGCCGACGACACCGTATCGATCCATCAGCATGATCTTTACGGCGATATTGACCACCACTGCGGTCAGGGACGCGATGAGTGGTGTCATCGTATCGGAGCGCGAATAGAAACTCGCGAGCGCCGAGCGGATCAACACCGCGGCCGGAAGACCCACCGCATATGCGGCAAGAACCGCGCCCGCGCGTTGCGCCGCCTCCATGTCGAAGGCGCCTCTCTTGAAGAGCGCGGCCATGATGAGATCAGGCATCGCCACGAAGGCGACGAGGAACGGCGCGGCGAGGGCCAGCGTGAGACTGACGGCCCTGTTCTGCGCACCGTGCGCCCCAGCGACATCGCCGGCAGCGATGCGTCGGCTCATTTCCGGCAGCAGGACGGTCCCCGCGGCGATGCCGATGACGCCGAGCGGCAGCTGGTAGATGCGATCGGCGTAKTACAGCGCCGACACGGCGCCTGTCGGCAGAAACGATGCGATGATCGTGTCGGCGAACATCGCGAGCTGGACGCCGGCCGAACCGACGACGGCGGGGCCGAGCGTCTTGAAGAAGCTCTTCATGGCGACGTCGAAGCGCGGATATTCGAGACCCGGCGCAATGCCGGCTCGTTTTGCGTCGAGCCAGACCAGAAGCAATTGCAGGACACCGGAGACCGTCACGCCCCACGCGGCGGCATAGCCGACGCTCGGGAAGAGAAATGCGACGGAGAGGGCGACGACCATCGATACGTTGAGCAGCACGGGCGCGGCCGCGGCGGCGGCGAACCGCTCATGCGCGTTCAGCACGCCTGAGAGAATGGTGACGAGGGTGATGAACAGGAGGTAGGGAAACGTGATGCGTGTCAGCGCCACGGCGAGCTCGTATTTCGCAGGGTCCTTGGAAAACCCCGGCGCGAGGAGATCGACCACCATCGGCATGGCGAAAAGCGCCGCGACGAGAAGCGCGACCTGCACGATCAGCATCAAGGTCGTCACGCGGCTCGCGAACGAATGCGCAGCCGGCTCCTTCTCCGTTTCGAGAACCTTCGCATAGGAGGGCAGGAACGCGTTGTTGAACGCCCCTTCGCCGAAGATCGTGCGAAAGTGGTTGGGAATGCGGAAGGCGACGAAGAACGCGTCGGCAATCGGTCCGACACCCATCACCGCGGCGATGACGACGTCGCGAATGAAGCCGGTCAACCGCGAGAGAAGCGTCCAACTGCCGACGGAAAGGATCTTCTTGTACATCGATCAGGTCCGTCGAAAGCCTTGGTTCCCGCGCGAGGGATGCTGCGGCGCGTCCGCGACGGCGCCGACTTCCTCGGCTACGATGTAGAGCGGCCGCCGCTTCACCTCGGCGAAGATCCGGCCGATATATTCGCCGATGATCCCGAGCGACATCAATTGGATCCCTGAGAAAAACATCACCGACACGATGAGGCTTGGAAAGCCCGGGAGATCGGTGCCGAAAAGCAACGTGCGGATCATGAAGTAGATCGCGGTCGCGATCGAGCAGATCGAGATCAGCGTTCCGAGATAGGTCCACACCCGTAGCGGCACGCTGGAGAACGACGTGATGCCGTCGAAGGCGAAGCGGAGGAGCTTGCGGAAACTCCACTTCGTCGCGCCGTGTTTGCGGTCGGCGACGACGAATGGGACGCCGATGCTCTTGAATCCGATCCAGGCATAGAGGCCCTTCGAGAAGCGAGCCCGCTCGCCGAGCGTACGGAGAACCTCCACCCCCTTGCGAT
>NZ_JBFUKD010000123.1:0-7802 GCF_056401005.1 Microvirga sp. P4_G7
GATTCCACCCTCGCAAACGAATATGCGGAGCTGACCGTCTGGTGTGATGGAGAGCCTCATCAAAGTGATTGGACCGGCCTTCAGTGGGAAACTCTCCTGCTTCAGAGCGGCGTCGATACTGCGCGGCCCGCTTGCGAGGCGGGGACTTACTCCGTAGTGCCAGAGCACCAGATGGTTTGCTCCGCGATCCAGTCCGGAAATATCTGTCAAGAAAGGCAACGATGCCTGATCGAAGCCTCGTGCCGCGAGGGCGGTCAAAGCCCCCATTACGTCGCCTTCGGGCGCCAACGGAACCGCAGCGTCGGACAATTCGCCAAGAGCGGACCACGTCCCTTTGAAATCCTCGTGATAGAGGATCTCGGGYCAATCCCGGATAGCGATCGCATCAGCAGAGAGTGTGTCCAGTCCGGCTTTCAGCCTCGCATACGTCCGCGCGACGATGGTGCGCTCAGTGTCAGCCATGCCACTGTCGAACGAGACATCGTTCCAGCGCGGCAAGGCGTCCGCGACTTCGTCCTCGCCAGCAACACATGCCGCGACGAAGCGGGGCAGTGAGACCTGTGCGACCGTCGCGCCGAGGCGGCGCTGCAAGACCCAAGGATCGACGGCGAGATTTGTGAACCAATCGGCATGGGACCCAACTAGGGCTATCCGCGCTCCTTTGAGACGCCGCGCAGCACGAGCGGCAGCAGCAAAGGCGGAGATCGCCTCTGCCGTTGTAGGATCGTTCGGATTGCCCAGAATGAGTGAGGAGCGTTTGCCGAAGCGAGCTAGGGTCGACGACCAAAGCTGAACGCCGCAAAGCGAGTTCGTGATGACTTCATCCGTTTCTTCCAGCGCCCAAAGCGCGATCGGGAGATCGCGGTCACCGAGTATCGCAAGCACATCATGCAACAGCTCGGCGGTCGCGAAGGTAGAGAGCTGGATCAACAATCCATCGATGGAATCCAGATCGATCTCGTCAAGTGCCATCGCGCAGCGACGGCGATCCGAGGCGAGCGTATGAGCAACTGAGAAGTCGGATGTCTCGACGGCTTTGAGACACTCTCCCGTTGTCGCCATCAACGCCTTAGCCGCACTTTCGGGGAAGAGCGGAGAAGCGACGAATAGAACGCCGACACGGTGAGATTGAGGATCGATCTTGTGGAGCATCGCAGCGGTCACTTCTCAAGCGGCGGATCGGTTAGGCGGCGAATCGACGGCTCCGCCAGCTCGCACGAACGCGTAAGCGGCGTATGCGAGCGCCGCGCCAGGGTCGTTGCCGGTCGCGGGACGTCGGTAGATCAGGCGAATGGCGTTTCCGCCGATGCCGCCGAGCAGGCTCTCATCGATTCCACGCTCGACTTCAATGCGATCCTCTTCGGACATGAGTGACGGCCAACCGCTCACGACCACAGTGCGGACCCGGTGGAGGTTCAATGTGTTCCCAAGACTGACACCGAGCAGGACAAGGCGGTCCCGCAGATCGGCCCGCAGCCTTGGTGTTTGATCGACAGGACGAAACCATTCGTCGCCCTGCGCGAGCATGTCCGCTTCCGACATGCCTACGACAGGAGCGATTGCCCTGAGGGAGGTATAGGCTTCTAGGCACCCGTTGTGGCCACAGCGGCACCGCAACCCTCCGCGCTGGATCACATTGTGTCCCAGCTCGACCGGCGAGAAAGCATCGAGCGGGCCCGCTGCCGAGACAAGTGCGCCAGCGACGCCGTGGCCCACGAAGACAAAAAGGTGGTCGTCGTCGACGGGCGAACGATCCCCTGCGTAACGGTCGAACGCAGCTTGCGCGATGACAGAGTTCGTCAGTGTGACGGGGATTGGATCGAACACGTCATCAAGGAATGCCACCAGTCGGCTCAGATCCCAGGGGAAGATAGGATTTGCCCGGTGCGCGTCTCCGCCGAACCCGGGCAGCGAGACCGATGCGTGGCATAGGACAAGACCTTTTTTGACGGCCTCTTTTCGCAACGCAGCGATGTTGCGTCGGCACAAGCTCTCGAACATGTCTTGATCGGGGGCCTCGGCGATCTCCTGGCGAGTTTCGTAGACAGTGCTGCCATCGAGGAGGCCGATTCCAAACGACAATCGGCCGTTGGACAGTTCCAGGCCCGCCACGCCGAGACTGTTACTTAATGTAATAAAGCCAGTCGGTCCCCCCACATATGGAGCCGGCTTTCGGCTTTCTGTGATGAGGTTGTCGGCTTTCAATTCTGCTAGAATTCGGGATACGCTCGCCTCTGTAAGTGCCGTTTCTTCAGCAAGAACAGGGCGAAATGCCCCTCTTTTGCGGAGGAGGTGCTCAAGGACGGCGCCGCGGGTCTGGCGACGACTTCTCGGCTCGGGCCTTGCCATTCGACAATCCATATTTACAGTGAGTAACGATAATGGTCTAAAAGAGTGCCTGTCAATCGATCACAGGATGGCGAATTTGGCGTCTCTCAGTCTGTCAGGTGTGAGAAAGAGCTTCGGCACGGTGGAAGCTGTGCAGCCCGTCGATATCGAGATCGCAGACGGAGAGTTTCTCGTCCTCGTCGGCCCGTCGGGATGCGGAAAGTCGACGCTGCTTCGTATGATCGCCGGTCTAGAGAATCTATCCGGGGGCGAGATACGCCTCGATGGTGTCGTGATGAACAATGTCGCCCCGCGTGATCGCGATATGGCGATGGTGTTTCAGGATTACGCGCTCTATCCGCACATGAGTGTCGCCGACAATCTCGGTTTTGCGTTGAAAATGCAGGGTGAAAAGCCGGAGCAGATAACACTCCGGGTCAATCGCGCTGCCGAGATTCTCGAGTTGGGATCTCTCCTGGATCGCAAGCCACGAGCTCTGTCCGGTGGCCAACGTCAGCGCGTCGCGCTAGGACGCGCCCTTGTGCGGGAGCCGAAACTCTTTCTGTTCGATGAACCACTATCCAACTTGGATGCCAAACTTCGTGTCGGCATGCGGATGGAAATCAAGAAGCTCCAAACCGCGCTCAAGACGACCAGCGTATACGTTACACATGATCAGGTCGAGGCCATGACCATGGCGGACCGAATCGTCGTTCTCCAGCGCGGCGTCATTCAACAGATAGGCACACCGAAAGAGATATACGCGCGTCCCGCCAACCTGTTTGTGGGGACATTCATCGGATCGCCTCCCATGAGTCTCGTGCCTTGCTGTCTGGAGCATCACGGGCAGGCAGCGGCGGCAAGGTTGCGCGATGGGACCATCGTTCCGCTCGCCAGTCGCTCGTTCAATCTCGCATCCGGTGCATCAATTCCGGCGACGCTCGGAATCCGGGCGGAGCATGTCAAGTTGTCCGACGTATCGCAAACCGGTCACGTCTTCACCTCGGATGTATCGCTTGTCGAAGATCATGGAGCCGATTCCATGGCGATGATCTCGCTAGCCGGATCGCCAGCGATCGCCAGAATTCCGCCAGACAGCGCATCGACGGGCGACGTGTCGCGCTCTTTCACACTTGATACGTTGCGCATTCACGTCTTCGATGGAGACAGCGGTGCCGCGCTCGCATGACGAAGTGCCGCTTTCTCCCAACGATGCACGGACGTCCTCGGTCGACGTGTTTTGCGTCGGTCTAGCCACACTCGATATCGTTCATCGTACGAGCGAGATTCCGTCAGCTTCGACCAAGATTTTTGCGTCAAGCCGACGCGAAGTCGGTGGTGGGCCAGCCTCGACGGCAGCCGTCTGCGTCAGTCGGCTTGGCGGCCGAGCTTCATTCGCCGGTCGATTAGGCCTTGATCCCATTGGCGATCGTCTCAAATCAGAGCTCGACCACGAGGCCGTCGATACGACATGGCTGAGGCAGTTCGAGGACGTTGGATCTCCGTCTTCCACGATCATCGTGGATGACGAGGGCGAGCGCCTGATCGTTGCGTATTCCGATCCGGGCATGCCTGCGGACGCCAATTGGCTGACACCGCGTCTAGAAAGAGGAGTCGTCCTCGCCGATCTATCCTGGCCGCAGGGTGCGATTGCTGTCTTGGGGGCCGCGCGTGACGCGGGCCTGCCGCGTGTTCTCGACGCAGACAGGTATCGACACGACCGCGCGTTGGTCGATCATGTCATCACCCTTGCCAGTCATGTCATATTCTCGGGACCGGGCCTTCGACAGTTCACAGGACAGGAAAGCGTCGCCTCGGGCCTCGCTGCGATCGAAGGCGACTTCGCCCTGATCGGCGTGACTGACGGCAGCGAGGGTTTTTTTTGGCGAGACGGGACGAGGATCTTGCGGCAGAAACCGCCCAAGATCGACGTGGTCGACACGACTGGTGCCGGCGATGCATTTCATGGTGCTTTCGCCCTGTCCCTCTCTCGCGGCGAAACGATCGAAAGAGCGGCTGCGCACGCAACGGCCGTCGCCGCGGCGAAATGCAGGCAGCCGGGTGCTCGAAGCGGTTTGCCGAGCCTTGCGCAACTCGACGCCTTCCTCGCGGACCACACGGTGCCGGAGATTGAAGGATGATCGATGCTTCAGTCCCTCAGAGGCGCAGCCTTCACGTCACGCAAAATTTCGACGAACGCCTGGATTCCGAAATCGCACGTGACGCGGCCCTTGTCGGCAGATGCCAGATGGGCCTCGCCCAAAGCTCCTGCGGGATTGAGATCGTCCGCGAGCCACGCATACGCAGTGGGTCCGACCGGCCGCAAATGCGCGAATGTGGCCTCATCTTCCTCGGCGGTCGATCTAAAGTCGACGGCGCGGGTCATGTCGACCAGGTCGGGACGGAAGTGAAGCATCAGCGAGGTCTCCGCGTCGCCGCCGTGTATCCCGAACTTCGATTCCCTTTCCGAATAGACGCCTTGCGGCTTGCTCAATCGCGCCCACGACGCCTTCACGACCAACATCGATGCGCGGATGCGCAATTCGCGCGACACGATGCCGATGATGTCTTCGTTGCCTCCGTGGGAGTTGACGATGATAAGTTTGMGGATTCCCGCTCGCGCTACCGAGAGCCCAATTTCGGTCCAAACCTCGATCAGGGCGGTCGCTGGAAGTGTCAGCGTTCCTGGAAAGCGCAGATGTTCGTTGGACTTTCCAATCTCCTGAACCGGCAAAATCCTGACGTCGATGTCGTCGGGCAGTACTCCCGCCAACGCATCCAGGTAGCCACGGTTGATGGCCGCATCGACGCAGACGGGGAGGTGCGGACCATGCTGCTCGATCGCGGCGACGGGAAGAATGGCAATCGTCTCCATGGGATCGATCGCGCGATAGGCAGTGGAGGGATACTCTCCCCACCACAGACGACGGGAAACCTTCTGGCTCACGATGCGATGTCCTTGGCAGCAACGACCTCGACTTCGACGACACATTCCCGCCTGCTGAAACCGGAGACGACGATCAATGTCGAAGCTGGTGGCACGCCATGAAACAACTCGTCCCTTACTTGCATGTAGGTGGGAATATGCGCTCGATCGGTGACGTAGGCGTTGATGCGGATGATGTCGGGCAATCCCATCGCCGCTTCCTCCAGAATCGCAGCAACGTTGGCAAAACACAGCCGCGTCTGCTCGGCGCATCCTTCCGGTATTGTGCCATCCGGGCTGACGGCCAGCTGACCCGACGTGAAAACAAGTCGTTGCCCCGGGTCAACAACCATACCATGGCTGTATCGCGCGAGCGGTGCACCGATCGAAGGAGGGTTCAAGGCAGACGGCATGACGATCCGCATGTGTTGGGTGAATGCCAGTATGAAAGTAGACATCTTTTCGCGGCGGTGAAAGATCCCGTTTTGCAACTTGGCTCGGAAACGATGGCGACCTGACATGATGGAGTACGGATTTGCGGCAATTCCCCAGGAGGCGCGCTATCACCTGCGCAATGCGAACGTACCCCGCAATCTATTGACGGATGACGAGCTGCCGGACACCGATGGCCTTGCTCGTGTCGATATCACCGTGGCGGGTGGAAAGGTCGAGGCCATCCACCTGTGCGGCCCGGTTGTCGATCAAGCTCCTTCGGTTGATCTCAAGGGCGGCATTGTATTCCCGTGCTTCGTCGATGTGCACACCCATCTCGATAAGGGACATATCGTTCAACGACAGTCCAATCCAGACGGAGCGTTGCGAGCTGCACTCGACAGGACGGCGATCGACAGGGCTGCCAATTGGTCGGCGCATGACGTTGCTCGTCGAATGGATTTTTCCCTGCGTTGCGCATTTGCTCACGGGACGGCGGCGCTAAGGACGCATATCGATTCGGCTTCCCCACAAGGTGAGATCAGCTGGCCAGTCTTCGAGCAGGTGCGGCGAAAATGGAAGGGCCTCATCGAGCTTCAAGCCGTTGCGCTCGCGGGCATCGATGATCTCTTGAATGCTACGTATCTGTCGCAGATCTCTCGCAGGCTTGCGGGCAGCGGCGGTGCGATTGGCGGGGCACTCGTTCTCCACCCACTGATGCGGCCGGCGATTAAAGCGGTTATTGCTTCGGCTTCAGAATTCGGCCTCGACATCGATCTTCACCTGGACGAGACCGTTGATCCGCGCTCCGACGCCCTGCGCATCCTTGCAGAAGAGGTGCTCGAAAGCGGCTTCTCTGGCCACGTAGCCGCGGGGCATTGCTGCTCGCTGGCGCATCAAGATCCGGAGGAGGCGCGGAGGACGATCGAGCTTGTAGCCGAGGCGGGGATCGCGGTTGTGACTCTCCCGCTATGCAACATGTCCCTGCAGGAGCGCAGCCCAGGCAGGACGCCGCTTTATCGCGGCATAACATCGGTTCAAGAGCTTACGGGTTCCGGCGTGTGCGTCGCAGCAGCCTCCGACAACACGCGGGACCCGTTCTATGCGTATGGCGACCTCGATCCACTAGAGGTAATGCGCGAGACAATACGCATCGCGCATCTCGATCATCCGATCGACATMGCTCCCGCGATGGTGACGAGCCACCCCGCACGAATGATGAGCCTCGAGGGGCGCGGTCAACTCTCTATCGGCATGGCCGCGGATCTCGTCTTGTTTCAAGGGCGGAGTTGGAGCGAATTGCTCTCCCGTCCTGAATCGCACAGGACTGTTCTGCGGTCCGGTCGACCGATCGACCGGACCCTTCCGAATTATTACGAACTCGACGACCTTATGGAGGAGACTTAGGCGATGGATATTGCGGCGCTAAAACGCGACATCGACGGTATCAAGACCGAGGATAATCCGACGCTCGTGCGTCAGAAGAGTCGCGATTTTTTCTGGTATTCGCCCATCCTCAAACGTGAACTCGATCATATCGTCGGCGACTTGGTCGTCACGCCGAAGAATGAAGAGGAAATCGTTCGCACGATTGCCGCAGCGTTCGCGCGCGGAATTCCTGTCACAGCACGTGGTGCCGGAACCGGCAATTATGGGCAGGCAATGCCCTTATCCGGTGGCATCGTTCTCAATCTTGCCGAGATGAAGGCAATCAAATCGATCGGCGGCGGCACGGTGGTCGCGGAAGCAGGGGCCGTTCTGGAACACATGGACAGCGCGACCCGGGCTGCTGTCGGCGAGGAAATGCGCATTCACCCGTCGACCTACAGGATGGCGACCATTGGAGGTTTTGTCGGTGGTGGGTCTGGCGGCGTCGGGTCCGTTCGGTGGGGCGGCTTGCGCAGCCTCGGCAACGTGTTGCGTGCTCGCGTCATAACGTGCGAGGAGACGCCGCGCATATTGGAGTTGACCGGCGAGGATCTCCACAAGGTCATTCACGCGTACGGTACCAACGGGATCATCACGGAGGTGGAGATCCCGACGACGACGGCGCTCGACTGGATCGATGTCGTCGTCGCGTTTGACGACTTCATAGATGCTGTCAGGTTTTCTGGTG
>NZ_JBFUKD010000124.1:0-7759 GCF_056401005.1 Microvirga sp. P4_G7
GACCCTATCCGGCGCTCCTGGCGCAGCTCGTGAAACTCTCGATCGTCCCGAAGCATGTCGTCGAAAAGGTCGGCAAGGACGCCTTCAACCTCAAGCCTGTCGGCAGCGGTCCTTACAAGTTCGAGGATTGGCAGCGTGGCGTCCAGGTGACGTTGAGCGCCAATGGCGGCTATTGGGGTAAAAAGGCTCCATTCCCAGCCGCCGTTTTCCGCGCCGTGCCCGATGCCGCAACGCGCGTCGCCAATCTTCAGGCCGGCACGAGCGATCTCGCCGTCACGCTCGATTCGGACCTCGCCGCGCAGCTGAAGTCTTCGCCGAAGGCAAAGGTTCTCTCCGTGCTTACGGAGCGCGTCGCCTATTTGGCCATGAACGTACAGAAATCTCCTGTCGACGATCTGAAGATTCGTCAGGCCGTCGCGTACGCCATCGACAAGAACGGCCTCGTCGACGGCATTCTCGGCGGCTACGACAAGGTCCTGCCGATCCTGCTGTCGCCCGCCCATGTCGGCTGGGTGGATGGCATTTCGGCGCTTCCTTACGATCCCGGCAAGGCGAAGGCACTCATCGCGGAGGCGGGTGCAAAGGCCAAGCAGCCGATCTCGCTCCTGACGGCTCCCGTTTATGATCAGAGGGTCGTCCAGGCGATCCAGCAAATGCTGACGGAGGCGGGTCTGACGGTAAAGATCGAAATGACGGACATGGCAAGCTGGCTGAAGCAGATGCAAAGCGGTCCCGAATCGATCCCGCAGATGGCGTTCAGCCGCTGGTCCTGTGCGTGCCAGGATKCGGACGGCGTGCTGTTCCCGATCCTCCATTCGTCGAGCGGATGGGCAAACGCCAAGGATCCGAAAATCGAGAGCCTTCTCGAAGATGCGCGGCAGACTCTGGACCAGGGAAAGCGACTGGCGTCCTATCGGGGCGTTCACGAGCGTCTCGCGCAGGACTTGTTCGTCGTACCCCTTTATCAGGTCGGAATCGTCTATGGCGCTGCGAAGGGGTTGGAGTGGCAGCCGACCCCGAACGAGAGCATGTTCCTCAATCGCATGTCCTGGAAAGATTGATCGGGTAGGTCGGGCACCGTGAAACGATTCCTCGCAAGGAGATTGTGGCAGGTCATCGGCACCGCCTTCGGTGTGATAACGCTGATCTTCTTCCTCCAGCATCTCACGGGCGACCCGACCTATCTGCTTGTTCCGGAAACCGCGACGAAGGCCGATATCGAAGCCTTGCGAAAGACGCTCGGCTTCGACCGTCCCCTCATCGTGCAGTACTTCGCTTTCCTCAAGCAGCTCGCAAGCTTCGACCTCGGGCGTTCGCTCGTCCAGAACGTGCCGGTGTCGACGATCATCGCCTCGCGGCTTCCTTACACATTGCAATTGKCTGGCGGCGCGCTCCTCGTCGCCTGCGGCATCGGCATCCCGGTCGGCATAGCACTCGCGCTCTTTCGCAAGAGCCCCATTGCAAGTTTCCTCTCCAGTTTCGTTCTCGCCGCGCAGAGCATGCCAACCTTCTGGAGCGGCATCCTGCTCATCATGATCTTCGCCGTGAATCTCGGCTGGCTGCCGCCTTCGTCCACAGGCGGCGTGCAGCATCTCATCATGCCGTCCTTTGCGCTCGGTCTCTTGAGCATGGCGACATTCGCCCGCATCACGCGCACGGCTCTTCTCGACGAGCTCTCGAAAGATTATGTGCGAACCGCCCGGTCTCGGGGCGTTCCGACGGGTCGATTGTTGCTGCGGCACCTTGCGCGCAATGCCTCCATTCCCGTCATCACCGTGGCGTCGCTCGAGATTTCAAATCTGCTCGCCGGCGCCGTGATCGTGGAAACCGTATTCGCGTGGCCTGGGCTTGGTCAGGTCACGGTGCAATCGATTCTGGCGCGGGATTTTCTGGTCGTGCAAGGCGTCGTCCTCCTTGGCGCTTTCGTCACGATCGCCCTCAATCTGCTGGCGGATATTCTCTATAGCGCGGTCGATCCGCGGATCAGGCTCGATGGAGCGCGCGGATGACCACGAGCGCTCTTGCCGATAGGCCCGTGTCGATCCTTCACCGTACCCGCAGGGGATTGGGTCGATGGCTGCCTGTTGCGATCATCACGCTCTTCGTCGTCGCTGCTGTCTTCGCGCCTTTGATTGCGCCCTATGACCCAAATGCACAAAACCTTCTGGCGCGCCTGAAAGCGCCGGGAACTGTATCGCGCAACGTCTATTACATGCTGGGCAGCGATGAACTGGGGCGGGACTTGCTCAGCCGCTTGATCTATGGCGCACGGGTTTCGCTCTTCGTCGCATTCGCTTCGGTGATCCTCTCGGGCGCCGCCGGCGTGATGCTCGGCATGCTGGCAGGCTATCTTCGCGGGTGGGTCGAAATCGCGATCATGCGCCTGGTCGATGTCTTTCTGTCCATTCCGGCCATCTTGCTTGCGATCATTATCGTTGCTGTTCTCGGTCCGGGCCTCATCAACGTGATCATCGTTCTCGCGCTCACCCGTTGGCCGCGCTATGCGCGTATCGCCTACGGTCAAACCCTCGGCGTTTCRACGATGCCGTATGTGCGACTGGCGACCTTCATGGGCGCGTCCCCGATCCGCATTCTGTTTCGCCATATTCTCCCGAATATCATCGGCGCCGTGACTGTCGTCGCGACTCTCGAATTCGGTCTTATGGTGCTGTTCGAAGCCGGGCTCTCCTTTCTCGGCCTGGGCGTCCAGCCACCGACGGCCAGCTGGGGCGCGACATTGAGCACGGGCAGAAATTACCTTGCCACGGCCTGGTGGATCGCGACCTTCCCAGGATTGTGCCTCTTCCTTCTCGTTCTTGCGGTGAATCTCTACGGCGATGATCTGCGGGATCGCTTCGACCCCCGTTCACAATGAGGATGACATGGATTTCTTTTCTGATCTCGCAGGCAAGCGAGTCGTCGTCACGGGGGCCTGTGGCATCGTCGGTCGCTGGATCGCGGAGGYTTTCCGGGCGGCCGGCTCGGAACTTTGTCTGACCGATCTGCGGGACACGGAGCTTCAATCGCTTGCAACTGAGCTTGGACTCGCCGGCGGCAGTTTCACCAAGGCCGCGGACCTGACGGACGAAACCTCGATCAAGGGTCTTCTGTCGGCGGTCGAGGAGCGCTGGGGCGCTGCTGACGTGCTGGTGAACAATGCCGGCATATATCCGAGCGGATTCCTCCTCGACATCAGCACGGCGGAGTTCGACCAGATCTTCTCCATCAACCTTCGCGCGCCCTTCCTGCTCAGCAAGGGCTTCGCCCGGCAGATGATCGCAAAGAACGTGAAGGGATCCGTCATCAACATCTCGTCGGGAGCATCCCGAAAGATGCGCCGGACGGTCGTTCCCTATTGCACATCGAAGACGGCGCTTGACCGCTTGACGAAGGGCTTTGCCATCGAACTCGCCGAGTTCGGGATCCGCGTGAACGCGCTGGAGCCTGGATTCGCCGCTGGCAGCACCGTCAGCAATCTCACCGACGAACACGTCGCCAATACGATCGCGGCGATTCCGCTCGGGCGACCGTCGTCGCCTGAGGATGTCGCGAATGGCCTTCTTTATCTGGCGAGCGATGCGTCGTCCTACGTCACCGGTGCGACGCTCACCATCGATGGCGGAAACTCCATCGGGTCGCTCGCGGTACACCAGGCAAAGAAGAACCCGCTTTGAGAGACGCCATCATGACCTCGACACTCAGCCGATCCTCGCCCTGGCCACGCTACGAATGGCCGGAAGGGCACCAGAGCGCGTTCTGCTTCACCGTCGATGTGGACGCGGAATCCCCTCTCCTCTGGAATTTGCGGGAAGCGAACGATTCGCGACTCATCGGGCAGTACGAGCAGCGTCTGTTCGGTCCACGAACGGGCATCTGGCGCCTGCTCGATCTTTTGGATCGCTTCGGCATCAAGGGAAGCTTCTATGTCCCGGGCGGTGTCGCGGAAAACCATCCCGATCTACTTCCGGCTTTCGTCGCGCGCGGACATGAAATCGGTCTGCACGGATATTTTCACGAGATCGTTTCGCAAGTCTCGGATGAGGAATTCAGCAGCGCACTCGCGGCGTCGCTTGACATTTTCCGCAAGCAAGTCGGCATCGTGCCCGCGGGCTTCCGCTCTCCCGCTTGGGAAATGACGCCGCACATGCTGACCCAACTCGCTGCGCATGGTCTGTACGACAGTTCGCTTTCTGGGTTCGACCATCCGTACACGATGGGCGACGTCGTCGAGATTCCTGTGCAATGGGCCATCGATGACGCGGTCTATTTCAAGTTCGTGGGTGGAGGCGCCGATTCCTGGGCTCCCTCGGCGACCGGGCCCGTCCTCGATAGCTGGCTCGACGAATGGAACATGCTGCATGCGGACGGCGGCCTCCTGATGCTGACCGTTCACGACTGGATTTCCGGACGGGCCCACCGCATCCGCATGCTGGAAAAGCTCTTGGAACGCGTCACGTCGACGCCAGGCGCTTGGGTGACGACCGTTGGAGAGATCGCGAAGTACCACGCGGGGTCGGTCAACAAGGATCGCTTCGTCGTACCCGTTCGCACCCCGCCGAACATCGCGGCACGTCGATTTGGAAACAAGGGCTGATGCAGACGTTCACCGTTCACAAACCCGAAATCCATTCGCGCCACGGGATGGTTGCTGCCCAGAACCGTTACGCGGCCGAAGCGGGCGCCGCCGTTCTGTCCCGCGGCGGCAATGCCATGGATGCCGCCGTTGTGACGGCCCTGGTTTTGAGTGTCGTCGAGCCCTGGCTGTCGGGTATCGGCGGCGGCGGTTTTCTGTTGCATGCGGATGGCACAACCGGGACCGTCGACACGCTCGATTTCAACGTGACGGCACCGGCAAATCTGGACGCCTCCGAATATCCGCTCGCCAAGAACAAAACGGGCAACTGGTTCGACTGGCCGACCGTCGAGGACGACCGCAACGTGATCGGTTATTCGTCAATCTGCGTGCCTGGCGCGGTCGCGGGACTTGCCGAGGCCCTCCGACGTTTCGGCAGTATCAGCTGGCAAGACGCGTTGCAGCCGGCGATCGAGCATGCGGAACGCGGGCTTGAAGTCGACTGGTTCGCCTCGCTTTCCCTCGCCGTGGAGGCGTCGTCACTCGCAAAATTTCCAGCGACTGCCGAGATCTTTCTCGACGACGGTCGAGCACCGAGCGCAGGCGATCGAAAAGCTCCCCGCTATCGACCCATGCCTGCCAAAGCGAGGCTCTTGAGACGCCTTGCGAAGGCGGGCGCGCGCGACTTTTATGAAGGCGAGGTTGCCCGCCTGATCGCGCAGGATCTCGCCGGCGGCGGTTCGAGCATCGTGGCGGACGATCTCGCTGTCTATCAGCCACGCTGGAACGACCCCGCCAAAGGGACGTATGGTGGCGTGGAGATCAACGCCATTCCCGGTCTCAGCGGAGGTCCGAGTTTTCTCGACGCTGCGCAGCGTCTGTCCGCAATGAACCTGTCCCGTTCCGCCGCACCCGCCGATGCGGCGCTCGCCTACGCGACGGCCATCAGGGAAGCTTACGAGCGCCGCCTGACGACGATGGGGCATGGTGCTACACCCGAAGCAGGATGCACGACGCATGTGAGCGTCGTCGATGCTGCCGGCAACATGGTCTCGCTGACGAACACCCTGCTTTCGCGGTTCGGATCCAAGGTCGTTCTCCCACAAGCGGGCATGTTGATGAACAACGGCGTCATGTGGTTCGACCCACGGCCGAGCCAGCCGAACTCGATCGCCGCCGGCGTGAGACCTTTGGCGAACATGTGCCCGCTCATCCTGCGAAAGGACGGCAAACCGATGCTCGCCATCGGTGCAGCCGGAGGCAGGACGATTTTTCCGACCGTCCTCCAGATTCTTTCCTACGTCCTCGATTTCGGCCTGACACTGGAGGAGGCTTTCCACCGTCCTCGCGTCGATGCGAGCACGCCGGTCATCAAGATCAATGCGCAGGCTGATCCCGCCATTATCGGGCGCGTCGGCACGGCATTTCCGGTCGAGATCGTCGAGGACACGCTCTATCCGGTGAATTTCGCCATCCCCTCGGCCGTCATGCGAAGGGATGGCGAGAATATCGGCATGGCGCATCCGACGAGTCCGTGGGCCGCAGTCGCCGTCGGGTCTCCGGCATGACGACTGATCTCCGAGTGCAAGACGAACGGGCGCTTCTGTCGATCGAACACCTTCGGGTTCGGATCGCCGGGGTCGACGTGGTCGACGACGTCTCGCTCTCGGCACGGCAAGGCAGCATTCTCGCCATCGTCGGCGAAAGCGGTTGCGGCAAAAGCCTGACGGCGCTTTCTGTTCTCAGGCTTCTGCCGGAAGCGGCGCGCTTTGCAGGAGGAGAAATTTTCCTCGAAGGCACTCGGATTTCGGCACTCGACGAAAAAGCGCTGCAGGACGTGCGGGGAAATCTGGCGTCGATCATCTTTCAAGAACCGATCGCCTCACTCAACCCGCTCATGCGTGTCGGGGCGCAGGTGGAAGAGGCACTCACTCTGCATCGCGGCGTATCGGGGGCGGAGGCGTATCGCCAAGCTGTCGACATGCTCGCACAGGTCGGAATTCCAGACGCCGAGCGCCGCGCCGCGCAGTTCCCGTTCGAATTGTCGGGCGGCATGTGCCAGCGCGTAATGATTGCGGCTGCGCTGATCTGCCGGCCCCGCCTGCTCATCGCCGACGAGCCGACGACGGCTCTCGACGTGACCATCCAGGCGCAGATTCTCGACCTCATGAAGCGCCTGCGCGATGAAGTCGGCACCACCATCGTCATCATTACGCATGACATGGGTGTCGTGGCCGAAATGGCCGACGACGTAGCCGTCATGTATGGCGGACGCGTCGTCGAGCAGGGGCCCATCGATCCGATTTTCGACGCGYCTGCCCATCCGTATACGCGCTTATTGCTTGCCACCGTGCCGAAGCTGCAAGGCGATCGAAAGAGCCTCCTGCGAACCATACAAGGAATGGTGCCAAGCGCCGACGCCTGGCCGCAGGGGTGTCGTTTTCGCACCCGCTGCCCATTGGCGAGCGATATCTGCCAAACGAGGCCGCCCCTTGCACCGGTCGACTCCGCCGGTCACATGACGGCTTGCTGGCATTCCGATCGCGTCGGGGAGATCGCATGATGACCGCATCTGCCCCACTCCTCAGCGTCAGAGATTTGCGCGTCCATTTTCCTGTGCGAGACGCACCGGGGACGGTGGTCAAAGCCGTCGACGGAATTTCGTTCGATATCGCTGCCGGACAGACCGTGGCCCTTGTCGGCGAGAGTGGCTGCGGCAAGTCGACGACGGCTTATGCCATCATCGGCTTTGAGCGCATCACGTCTGGGAATGTCGCCTTCGCGGGACAGGACATCACTCATCTCGACAAACCTTCGAGACGGGCGCTCGCAGGCGAAATGCAGATCGTTTTCCAGGACCCGAGCGCCGCGCTCAATCCGAAAATGACGATTAGCGACAGCATTGCCGAACCACTCGTCATCGAAGGTCGATCCCGCGCGGATCGACAGCGGCGAGTTGCCGAACTCCTCGATCTCGTGGGGCTGCCGGCGGCCTACAAGGATCGTCTCCCCAACGCTCTTTCCGGCGGACAACGGCAACGCGTCGTCATCGCGCGGGCGCTGGCCCTATCGCCTAAACTCCTCGTTCTCGACGAGCCGGTTTCGGCTCTCGACGTCTCGATCCGATCCCAGATTCTGAATCTTCTGATGGAACTGCAGCGAGAACTCGGCCTGTCCTACCTGTTC
>NZ_JBFUKD010000125.1:0-7754 GCF_056401005.1 Microvirga sp. P4_G7
TCACTCCTCCCAAGACCTGGGATGAGCTGATCGCGGTCGCGCAAGCGCTCAAGGCAAAGAACATCGCCCCCTTCGCAAACGGCACTGCGACCGCTTGGCAGAACGAGACGATCGTCGGCGGATTGCTGTCCTCCATGCTGGGCAAGCAGTTCGAAGAGGATATCGCTTCGGGCAAGGCGAACTTCACCGATCCGCGTTTCGTGAACGCGCTCGCCAAGCTCAAGGACGTGAGCCAGTACTTCTCGCCAAACTTTACCGGCGTCGACTACCCGTCCTCGCAACAGCTCTTCGTTGCGGGCCGTGCGGCGATGTTCGCCGGAGGTTCGTATGAGGTGGCGAACTTCAAGAACCAGAACCCGACTCTCGACCTCGGCGTCTTCCCTGCGCCTGTGCTGAAAGCTGGCGACCAGGCGCTTATCGCGACCTATTATGACGGCGGCTACGCGGTAAACGCGAAGTCGGAGAAGAAGGATGCGGCGCTCAAGTTCGTTCGCTTCCTCGCGACGCCGGAATACGGCACTTCGTTCACCAACGCGCTCAAGAACCTGTCGCCCATCAAGGGCATCAAGATCGAGGACGCGCTGACCCAGGAAGTCGCAAAGCTCGCCGAGAACTCCATGTCCTACCTGATGCTCGTGCGCTTCCGCTATCAGGAGCCGAGCGGATCGGTGCTGTTGCAGTCGAACGTGCAGAAGATGCTCGCCGGTCAACAGACGCCGGAGCAGGCGGYCGCGGAGATCAACAAGGGCATCGCGACCTACTACAAGCCGTTCCAGAAGTAAGACCTGTCATGGCGGCGAGACTCTGATCTCGCCGCCATTTCTTCAAGGTTCAGTTCATGCCCGTCTCGCCGAAACAGGCCCGCACGCTGAAGCACCGGAGTTGGGTGGCATTTCTTGTCATTCCGCCCATCGTCTTCATGTCGTTGTTCGTGGTCTATCCGATCCTGTCCGCGTTCGCTTACGCCTTCTACGAATGGCGCGGCCTGGCACGCGGCGAATTCATCGGGCTTGCGAATTTCAAGGAAGTGCTGTTCGGCCAGACCATGGCTCCGGTGGTGTGGAATGCGTTCTTGCACAACGTCCAGGCTCTCGTCGCGCTGATGATCATTCAGAACGGCGGCGGTTTTCTGCTGGCGTGGCTTCTATATAAGGAGCCGTTCGGTTTTCGATTCCATCGGGTCGCGGTCTTTGTGCCCGTGGTGCTTTCGACCATCATCGTCGGCTTCCTCTGGAAGCTGTTTCTCAATCCGAATTTCGGCATCATCAATCAAGCGCTCTACACCGTCGGCCTCGACGTTTTGGCGAGACCCTGGCTCGGTGACGCCTCGACCGCTCTTTGGGCATTGATCCTCGCCAATGCGTGGCACTTCGTCGGTTTTCCGACTCTCGTCTATCTCGCCGGCATGCAACGCATTCCCTCCGAGATCATTGAAGCCGCGCGTCTCGATGGCACAAGCGAATGGCAGCTGCTCAAGACGGTGATCTGGCCGCTGGTCGCGCCCTCGACCACGATCTTGTTCACATTGCTCTTCATCGGCGCGTTCAACTGGTTTGAAATTCCGTATGTGATGGTCGGCCTCGACGGTTCGCCGTATGGATCGACCGATGTCCTCGGTCTGGTCTTCTATCGCACGGCCTTCGGCAATCAGAGCGCCAGCATCCAGAATTTTGGTCAAGGATCGGCGCTTGCGACTCTGATCTTCCTCTTCATCGTCGTCTTTGCATCGCTGCTGACATTGTGGCTGCGCCGTCGGGAGATCCAGTTTTGAGCGCCGCGACCACCACTCACGCTCCGGCTGCGCGACAGCCGATCTCGTTTGCGTTTCTCGCGCAGATCATCCTGATCCTGAACTCGTTCATCATGCTCTACCCCGTGGTCGTGATGGTGTTCTCTGCGTTCAAGACGACCGGCGAGATCTTCGAGCATCCGTTCGCTCTGCCGGATTTCACGCAAGTTCAGAATTTCGCGCGCGTTCTCGGCGAGACGTCGATGCCGACCTATTTCATGAACTCGATCGCGGTCACGGGCCTCTCGATCGTGCTGATCCTCGTTCTCGGCACGATGGCCGGGTATGCGGTGGCTCGCTACGAGTCTCGGACGAATACGTTCATCCTCCTGTTCTTCCTGGCGGGGCTCATGCTGCCCCTGAAGCTCGCGGTCATTCCACTCTTCATCCTCCTTCGCGATCTCCATCTGCTCGATTCGCGCTGGGCGCTCGTCGTCACCTACACGGCCATCGGCCTGCCGTCGGCAGTCTTCATCATGGCGGGATTCCTTCGTTCGCTGCCGGCCGAGCTCGAGGACGCGGCGCGTATCGATGGCGCATCCGAACCGCGCATCATGTGGTCGGTCATGCTGCCGCTCGCGCGCCCACCCATGGCCATCGCAGCCATCCAGAACGCCGTGCCGATCTGGAACGACTTCTTCTTCCCGCTCGTGTTCATTCAGACGGATTCCGCCAAAACGCTGCCGCAGGGTCTGACCTCGTTCATGGGGGAATACACGACCGATTGGGGCATGCTGTTTGCCGGACTGACGATTGCCGCGGCTCCGATTACGCTTCTCTATATCGCCTTGTCGCGTCAGTTCATTCAGGGCATGACTGCGGGAGCGGTGAAGTAGGTAACAGCAATGTTGATTCCGAAAGGCACGCTTCTGGTCTCATGCCAGGCTCGCGCGGATAACCCGCTGCACGGCCCGATCTTCATGTCGGCCATGGCGCGGGCGGCCGCCGCAGGCGGAGCGCGCGGGTTTCGCGCCAATGGGGCCGAGGACGTGGCGGCCATCCGTGCCATCTCGACGCTTCCGATCATCGGCATCTCGAAGGTCTTCGACGAGCGATTCCCGGTCTACATCACACCGAACTTCGAGAGCGCGTCTCAGATCGCCCATGCGGGAGCCGACGTGATCGCGATCGACGCAACCCCCCGGCCGCGGAATGGCGAGCCGGTGGCCCATCTGGTCGCCCGTATCCGCGATGAGCTGAAACGTGAGGTCTTTGCCGACGTCTCGACGCTGGAGGAGGGAAAGGCTGCACAATCCTATGGTGCAACCTATGTTGCGACGACCCTAGCTGGCTATACCGATGAGACAGCGTCCTCCAAAACCAAGGGGCCCGATCTCGAGCTGCTGTCGGCCCTCGTCGCCGCCGTCTCCACGCCTGTCGTCGCCGAAGGGCGCTTCGACACGCCGGAGCTCGTCGCGGAGGCCCTGTCCCGTGGGGCTCACGCCGTCGTCGTTGGCACTGCCATCACGAATCCACGCGAAATTACAAGACGATTCGTCCACGCCATCGAAGGCGGGGCGGCATAACACAGGGTCGGGAGAGAACAATGGCGAACGTAGCGATCCGCGACGCGAAGAAGTCGTATGGAGCCGTATCGATCATCAAGGGCGTGAGCGTCGATATTCAGGACGGTGAGTTCGTCATCCTCGTCGGGCCCTCCGGTTGCGGAAAGTCGACCCTGCTGCGGATGATCGCGGGTCTCGAAGATATCGACGGTGGAACGATCAGCATCGGAAAGCGGGTGGTCAACGAGGTGGCTCCGAAGGACCGCGATATCGCGATGGTGTTTCAGAACTATGCACTCTATCCGCACATGACGGTTGCCGAGAACATGGCGTTCTCGCTCAAATTGAAGGGCACGCCGCAGGCCCAGCAGAAGAAGCGCGTCGAGGATGCTGCAGCAGCGCTCGGCCTGGCGCCGCTGCTGGATCGCTACCCGCGCCAATTGTCGGGCGGTCAACGCCAGCGCGTGGCCATGGGACGCGCCATTGTGCGCGATCCGCAGGTCTTCCTTTTCGACGAGCCATTGTCGAACCTCGATGCCAAGTTGCGTGTCGCGATGCGGGCGGAAATCAAAGAACTCCACCAGCGCCTCAAGACGACGACGGTCTACGTCACACACGACCAGATCGAAGCCATGACGATGGCAGACAAGATCGTCGTGATGCATGACGGCATCGTGGAACAAATCGGCGCACCGCTGGAATTGTACGATCGGCCGGTCAACCGGTTCGTTGCGGGCTTCATCGGCTCGCCGGCCATGAACTTCATGGATGGTGTTCTTGGCCCCGACGGACTGGTGCTGACCGGCGGCGCGGTATTGCCGCTCGCGCTGAAAGGCACGCAGTCGCTCGGAGCGAAGCTGACTTACGGCATCAGGCCGGAACATCTTCAACTTGTCGCGGAAGGGACGCCGGGCTCGATTCCAGCAACGGTCTCGGTGATCGAACCGACGGGATCCGACACCACCCTCATCGTCAAGGCGGCAGGCGCGAACGTCACCGTCGTGCTGCGCGAGCGGGTCGACCTGCGACCGGGACAGGCGATCGCGCTGCAACCGGTCAGCCTGCAGTCACACCTTTTTGACGAGGCGGGACTACGGATAGCATCCGTCTGACGCGAACTTGTCCCAACGGAAAGCGTTCTCCAAGCGTATTTCCGAGGCGGCGACAGCATAACGGAAACGTGAAAGCGTCGGTTTCTGTTTCGGTGTACCGATGTATCCCTGGGTTCCAAGCGAGGTACCGCCGTGCTGATCCGTCGCCCGTCAGACGTGCTTCCATCCGAGATCACATCACGGGATCTCTACCTGAACCGACGTCAATGGATGGCGGGATTCGCGGGTGCCGCTTTGGCTGGCGGTCTTGCAGGACGCGCAGCGGCGGCGCCACTCACGGCAGAGAAAAGTCCCTTCTCGACGGACGAAAAGCCGACGAGCAAAGAGGACGTGACCCATTACAACAACTACTACGAGTTTGGCGTCGACAAGGCGGATCCGGCGGCGCATGCGAGCACGTTGAAAACGTCGCCGTGGGCCGTGAAGATCGACGGTCTGGTGGCCAAGCCGGCGACGTATACGCTCGAGGATCTCATCAAACCGGCGAAGCTCGAGGAGCGCATCTATCGGATGCGCTGCGTGGAAGGCTGGTCGATGGTGATCCCATGGATCGGTTTTCCGCTGGCCGATCTCGTCAAGCGCGTCGAGCCGATGAGCGGTGCCAAATACCTTGCGTTCGAGACCGTCTATCGTCCCGAGGAGATGGTAGGTCAGCGTGGCCTTTTGCCGGTCCTCGATTGGCCGTATGTCGAAGGGCTCCGGATAGACGAAGCCATGAATCCGCTAGCCCTCATGGCCGTCGGCCTCTACGGCGAAACGCTCATGAATCAGAACGGCGCGCCGATCCGCCTCGTCGTGCCCTGGAAATACGGCTTCAARGGCATCAAGTCGATCACCCGGATCAGCTTTGTCGAGAAGGAGCCCGAGACCTCTTGGAACCGCCAAGCCTCGGATGAATACGGGTTCTACGCCAATGTAAATCCCGCCGTCGATCACCCCCGCTGGAGCCAGGCGACCGAGCGGCGGATCGGGGAGGGCGGTTTGTTCGTCAAACGCCGGCCGACGCTCCTGTTCAACGGCTATGCCGAGCAGGTCGCAGGCCTCTATTCCGGCATGGATTTGCGGAAGTTCTACTGATGGCGAAGCGTCCGCCCGCAAGCGCGAAACGCTTCGAGGTGCCGAAGATCGCAATCTATATCGTCGGCTTCGTGCCCGCTGTCTGGTATTTCTACCTCGGCGTCAACGATCGGCTCGGCGCTGATCCCATGCGATATCTGGAACAAACGCTCGGCCTCTGGGCATTGCGATTCTTGATCTTGACCCTGGCCATCACGCCCCTGCGGCAGCTCTTTAAGATCAATTTGCTTAGATATCGCCGTACTCTGGGGCTCCTCTGCTTTTATTATGCCGCACTCCATCTGACGACTTATCTCGTCCTCGATCAGGGGCTCGATTGGGCTGCCATCTGGGCCGATATCGTCAAGCGGCCCTATATCACCATCGGCATGGCGACGTTCATCATTCTCATTCCGCTTGCCGCGACATCGAACAACACCGCAATCCGCCGTCTGGGCGGGCAGACCTGGGCTCGGGTCCACAAGCTCGTGTACCTCGCTGCAATAGGCGCGGCGCTCCACTTCCTGCTTGTCGTCAAATCCTGGCCCATGGAGCCTATCGTCTATGCCGCCATCATCACGGTTCTGCTTGGATATCGGCTCGTTCGGGTAGTTGGCCGCCAAGCCCCTAAACGCCAGGTCGCTTGATAGCGCGTTATCCTCCGCTAGGATGTGATGAGCCGTTTGAAGCGAGGATAAATCCATGCTGCACCTTCCAAAGACGTGGGCCGCACGCGTTGGCGCCGCTATTTTTTGCACTGCACTGGCTGGCTTGATGTCGGGTTCAGTGGCGCTCGCGCAGAGCAAGCCTGTGGTCGTGTTCGCCGCAGCGAGCCTGAAGAATGCCCTCGATGAGATCGGCGAAGCGTGGCAGCGTGATACGGGGAAGGCGGTCACCGTCTCTTTTGCCGCGAGCAACACCCTCGCAAAGCAGATCGAAGCCGGTGCACCAGCCGACGTGTTTTTTTCAGCCGATCTCGACTGGATGGACGACCTCGACAAGAAAAAGCTGATCCAGACCCAAAGCCGTTCGAACCTGCTCGGCAACCGGATCGCCCTGATTGCGCCGAAGGACTCTACGGTCGATCTGGCCGTGAAGCCTGGCTTTGAACTCGCCAATGCGCTCGCCGGCGGACGTCTCGCCATGGGCAATGTGGATGCAGTTCCAGCAGGGAAATATGGCAAGGCGGCGCTCGAAAGACTCGGCGTCTGGGCCGATGTGAAGGACAAGGTCGCGCAGGCGGAGAGCGTCCGAGCGGCGCTTCTTCTCGTCTCGCGCGGTGAAGCTCCCCTCGGCATTGTCTACCAGACCGATGCGGCGGCCGATCCTAACGTCAAGATCGTTGCGGCCTTCCCCGAAGACACGCATCCGCCGATCATCTATCCAGTCGCGTTGACAGCGGCAGAAACAAATCCTGATGCGGCGGCTTTCCTCGCGTTCCTGCGCTCCGGTAAAGCGCGCCCCTTATTTGAAAAGCAGGGTTTTACGATCATGGACAAGTCGGCTTCCGGTTCGTGAACGCTTGGCTCACACCCGCGGAATGGACCGCCGTCGGGCTGAGCCTGAAGGTTTCCGCCGTTGCTATGGCAGCAAGCTTGATCCCGGGTATCCTGATGGCCCTCGCGTTGGCCCGCGGCCGGTTCTGGGGTCGGCAGGCTCTTGATGTCCTGGTACATCTTCCGTTGGTGATGCCGCCCGTGGTTACGGGCTACCTTCTTCTGCTGTGGTTCGGAAAAAAAGGCCCCATCGGAGCGTTTCTGGCCGAGCAGTTCGGTATTGTTTTCGCGTTCCGCTGGACTGGCGCCGCACTCGCTTGCGCCGTCATGGCCTTTCCGCTGCTGGTACGTGCAATCAGGCTATCGATCGAAGCCGTCGATCGTCGCCTCGAGGATGCTGCGGGAACGCTGGGCGCCAATCCAGTCTGGGTGTTCGTCGTCGTCACTCTGCCGCTCATCTTGCCTGGCATCATTGCCGGATTGGTGCTGTGTTTTGCCAAGGCAATGGGTGAATTCGGGGCGACCATCACGTTCGTGTCGAACATTCCCGGTGAAACGCAAACAATTCCGACCGCCATCTATACTCTCACGCAGATTCCCGGTGGCGAGAGCGGCGCAATGCGGCTGACGCTGGTCTCGATCGCTATTTCGGTGGTGGCGCTTTTCGTCTCCGAGTGGCTGGCGCAGAAGCTCCGGCAAAGAATGGTCGCGGCATGACGCTGGACGTGGATATTCGGCACATCCAGGGTGATTTCACCCTCCAAGCGCGGTTCCATTCGGCTGGCCGGCTGACGGC
>NZ_JBFUKD010000126.1:0-7691 GCF_056401005.1 Microvirga sp. P4_G7
ATCAGGAAGACGACGAGAAGGCGGAACGTCATGTGACCCTCCTTTATGAGGTCATAAGCATCATCCTCGAAAACGCTGTCTGTGGCGGTGTGCCTACGCACCGCTTGCCCCGGCGCCATTCTCAAGCTACGCCATAGCCTTATGACCCGTACCGCGCTCTACACCGGCAGCTTCGATCCCGTCACCAACGGCCATCTGGACGTGGTGCGCCAAGCCTGCTCGATCGCCGACAAGCTTATCGTGGCGATAGGGGTTCACTCCTCCAAAACGCCGATCTTCACCGCAGAGGAACGGCTGGAATTGCTGGACGCGACGTGTGGACCCATAGCCAAGGCTCTGGGCACAGAGCTCGAAGTCCACACCTTCTCCGATCTCGCGGTTCAGGCGGCGAAACGCCATGGCGCGAGCCTGATCGTCCGAGGCGTCCGCGATGGCACCGATCTCGACTACGAAATGCAAATGGCGGCCATGAACGCGGCGATGGCGAGCGACGTGCAGACAGTGTTTTTCGCCGCTTCGCCCCCCGTTCGCCCCATCACCGCCACGCTCGTGCGTCAGATCGCTTCGATGGGCGGCGATGTCTCGGCCTTCGTGCCGGCCCTCGTCGTCGAGCGATTGAATCAAAAATTCAAGCGGCGTTAGAGCGTGACCAGCAAAAGTGGAACGCGGTTTTGCGTCTGATCACGCTCTATCATATTGAGAGGGTGCATGATCTTCTCGCCGATGCGTTTTCACTTCGGCGGATCATGCACGAGGCCGTCTTACCAAAGGAGACTACCCGATGAAGCGCTTGCTCGTTGCCGGAGCGATTGTGTTCGCGAGCCTGATGCCTGCCGCCGCCCAGCAGGCCGGCGATCCGCAGAACACCATCTATCTCGACACGAAGGACGGTCGTATTACCATTCAGCTTCGTCCGGATCTCGCACCCAAGCATGTGGAGCAGATCAAGGCGTTGACGAAGCGTGGCTTCTACAACGGCGTTGTGTTCCACCGCGTCATCGGTGGGTTCATGGCGCAGACGGGCGACCCCACCGGGACCGGCACCGGCAAATCCGATCTGCCGAACATTCCGGCCGAGTTCAGCAAGACCCAGTACAAGCGTGGCTCCGTCGGCATGGCCCGCTCGTCGAGCCCGGATTCGGCCAACAGCCAATTCTTCATCTGCTACGAGGGCTGCGGCCCGCTGACCGGCCAATACACCCTATTCGGAGACGTCGTCGCCGGCATGGACGTGGTCGACAAGATCAAGAAGGGCGATTCTGCCAATAACGGTCTCGTCACGAGCCCGGACAAGATCGTGAAGATGCAGATCGCCGCCGACGCGAAGTGACGCGCCTTCGCCGATTCTCCAGCCTATGGGGCGCGGCCATCCTCACGGCCGCGTTCTGGCTGCCGGCCACGGCCCAGGATTCCCCTCGTCCCCGCGTGCGGATAGACCGGCTGGCCGATATCGGCCCCGCCGTCTATTCGTGCTGGCGTCTGCCGCGGGGGTTGGACGTCTCGGGCCAGGAAATGACTGTCCTCGTCAGTTTCAAACGGACGGGGGAAGTGCTCGGGCGGCGCATTACCTACTACAAGGCAGGCGGAAACGCGGACCAGCGGGAGGCGTTCACCCGTGCCGTCCGGGAGACATTCGAGCATTGCACGCCTCTTTTCGTGACGGATGAGCTCGGTGCGGCCATCGCCGGTCGACCCTTCACCTTTCGCTTTTCCGATACTCGGCATATGTGAGCCGGGACAAACCTCGTCAAACAACAAACAATACAGGAGTAACCCATGGCTGACCCCGAGAACACGCTCGTTCTGGAAACCACCAAGGGCCGCATCGTCATTGCGCTTCGTCCCGATCTCGCTCCCAACCACGTGGAGCGGATCAAGACGCTCGCGCGCAAGGGCTTCTATGACGGCGTCGCCTTCCATCGTGTCATCGACGGCTTCATGGCGCAGACCGGCTGTCCCAATGGCACCGGCACCGGCGGCTCAGACCTTCCCGATCTTCAGGCCGAGTTCAATGCCGAGCCGCACGTGCGTGGCGTGTGCTCGATGGCTCGCACCAATTATCCGCATTCCGCCAACTCGCAGTTCTTCATCTGCTTCGACGATGCGCGCTTCCTCGACAAGCAGTACACCGTGTGGGGCAAGGTCGTTGAAGGCATGGACAACGTCGACAAGATCAAGCGCGGCGAGCCTGTTCGTGATCCCGACACCATCGTGTCGATGAAGGTGCAGGCCGACGCCGCCTAAGTCGCAAATACCGGCCTATCTCTCCTCCCCCAAGGGGGAGGAGCCAGCAAGGCGTTCCAGGTCAAACTCGCAATGCACGTCGACCTCTTCGATTTCGACCTTCCCGAGGACCGGATCGCGCTTCGGCCATCCGAGCCGCGCGACGCGGCGCGGATGCTTGTCGTCCCGTCGGGGACGGCAGCTTTCTCGGATCGGACGGTTCGGGACCTGCCTGATCTGCTGCATCCGGGCGACGTTCTGGTGCTCAATGACACCAAGGTCATTCCATCGCGCCTCTACGGTCTGCGGGTGCGGGACGAGACGGCTGCGCGGGTCGAAATCATGCTTCACAAGCGGGAAGGGGCCGATTCCTGGCGCGCCTTCGCACGCCCTGCGAAGAAACTCCATGTCGGCGATCGCATCCGCTTCGGCGAACCCTCCGAAAGCATGGTGTGCGAGCTGACCCAACTCGATGCCGAGGTTGTCGCGAAAGGTGAGGGGGGCGACGTCGGGCTTCGCTTTTCGTTCGCAGGACCGGCGCTCGACGAGGCGATCGCCCGGTTCGGGGAATTGCCGCTGCCGCCCTACATCGCGGGTAAGCGGGCCACGGACGACAGGGACGCCGCCGATTATCAGACGGTCTATGCCCGCGACGAGGGTGCCGTCGCCGCGCCCACGGCCGGACTTCATTTCACCGACGAACTGTTCCGCCGGCTCGAGGAGCGTGGCATCGCGCGCCATTTCGTGACGCTCCATGTGGGGGCCGGCACGTTTCTACCGGTCAAAGCCGACGACACGGCGGACCACCGCATGCATGCCGAATGGGGGACCGTCAGCGCCGAGACCGCAGACGCACTCAACGCGGCGAGGAGAAGCGGCGGGCGTATCGTCGCCGTCGGCACCACGTCCGCAAGGCTTCTCGAAAGCGCCGCGCGCGAAGACGGGACAATCATGCCGTTCTCCGATGAGACGGCGATCTTCATCACACCCGGATATCGCTTCCGCGCAGTGGACGTGATGATGACTAATTTTCATCTGCCGCGATCCACATTGTTCATGCTCGTCTCTGCCTTCGCCGGCCTGGAGCGCATGAAGGCGGCCTATGAACACGCCATCGCGGCGGATTACCGGTTCTATTCGTACGGAGACGCTTCACTGTTGTTCAGATCCGCCTGACAGCGCGGGAATGAACCTCTGGTTGCCGTGGYCCTCGCCGCAATTTCCCATGCCGGCTTTCCCTCGGGCTCCCGATCGGAGATAAGGCGACAGACGAATTTGGGATATTCATGAGCACCGATCAGTTCACCTTTACCGTCTCCAAGACCGACGGCGCGGCGCGCACCGGCGAAATCCGCATGCCGCGCGGCGTGATCCGGACCCCCGCCTTCATGCCGGTGGGAACCGCTGCGACGGTGAAGGCCATGTATCCGGACCAGGTCAAGGCGCTGGGCGCGGACGTGGTGCTAGGCAACACCTACCACCTCATGCTGCGGCCCGGAGCGGAACGGGTCGCCCGGCTCGGCGGCCTGCATCAGTTCATGAACTGGCCGTATCCGATCCTGACCGATTCCGGCGGCTTCCAGGTCATGTCTCTGGCGTCGCTCCGCAAGATCGACGAAACCGGCGTCACCTTCCAGTCGCACATCGACGGATCGAAGCACGTGCTGACTCCGGAGCGCTCCATCGAGATTCAAGGATTGCTCGGCTCCGACATCCAGATGCAGCTCGACGAATGCGTGAAGCTGCCGTGTGCGGACGACGTTGCCGAGAAGGCCATGCGGCTGTCCCTGCGCTGGGCCGAGCGTTGCAAAATCGCTTTTGGCGACCAGCCGGGCAAAGCCATGTTCGGCATCGTCCAAGGTGGCGCGGTGGAGCATTTGCGTATCGAGAGCGCCAAAGAGCTCACGGCGCTCGACCTGAAGGGCTACGCCATCGGAGGACTCGCGGTCGGCGAGCCGCAGGAGGTGATGCTACGCATGATCGAAACGGTCGAACCGCATCTGCCGACGGGCAAACCGCGCTACCTCATGGGGGTCGGCACGCCTGACGATCTCGTCGAGTCGGTGCGCCGTGGGGTCGACATGTTCGATTGCGTGATGCCGACCAGGGCCGGCCGCCATGGCCAGGTCTTCACGCGCTTCGGACGCATGAACCTGCGCAACGCGAAGTTCGCGGAAGACATGCGTCCGTTGGACACCGAAGCGAAGTGCGTTGCGTCGAACACCTATTCGCGGGCGTATCTGCACCACCTCGTGCGGTCGAACGAGATTCTCGGCATGATGTTGCTGACCTGGAACAATCTCGCCTATTACCAGGATCTCATGGCCGGCTTGCGCAAGGCGATCGCCGAGGGACGACTGTCCGACCATATCGGCGAGATCAAGGACGGCTGGGCGAAGGGCGAGCGAGACGGCATCGCCGAGCACGTCGACAACATCCCTACGGGCGGCGAGGATTGATCACGCTGTAGAAGCCGTCCGCGCTGTCCTGGCCGCTCGTCGCCGCATCCTTGAGGCTGTCAACGATGCGGCGCGCGATCCCGATGCGATAGTGCAGCGGATCCCAATAATTGGCGTCGTTTTCCGTGACTGCTGACGGATATCTGAAATCGACGACGAGCGCGCCATGCGCCTTGGCGATCTCGGCGATCCGCATCTTGCAAACGGCATCGAGTGCCGCGTCCCTTGTGCCGGGGACGGGTTGGGCGCGCACGTGGTTGGGCGTGAACACGAGGGCGACCGACGTCGACGCCGGAAGCTTCGCCAACATGTCCCCGAGCCAGGGGAGTGCCGGAAACACGAGCCCACGCTGCTCCTCCGGCTTGAACGCGAATGGTACTTTCGGGGCGGGCCCGCGAACCCATTGTCCCAGATGGGAACGCGCCCGATCGAGGTCGTAGAGGGCCTCGTCCGGTACGAAGATCTCATATCCGTCCGGCGGTATCCGCTCCCGCATGAAACCAAGGCGGTTGAGGGCGACGCGGCCGGCAATCTCGAGAGCGTTCAAGTTGAGCAATTCCGGATAATCGTTCAGCCGGCTTTCGTCATAGAGCCACGGCGGAAAGGCGCGGAAGGTGAGCTTCTTCTTGTCGGCATCCTCCTCGCACCAGGTGGTGTCGAGGCCGAAGACGAGGGTCTTTGGCGCGGGCACGCTGCGCAAAAACAGGTCCGCGAGCTGCATCTGCTCCCACGGCGTCGCCGCGTTCATGCCGAGATTGGCAAAACGGCCGCCGAACGACGTGTCGAGCTGTTTGGGATCGAGGAGACGCACGGTCGACGTCCCGAAGACGGCCGAATCGTAACGGCCGCTGCGGATGATCTGCGGGTACATGAACCGCTGATTCACATCCATGATCGGTGTCGGGGCATGGTTCGGCGAGGCCCGCACGCCGAAGGGATCGACGAACGCGACGAAGGCATAGAGCGACYCGGCGAGCAGCACCGCCGCAACGGCGAAACTCACCGCAAAACGCCGCCAGAGGCTTTCACCGGCTTGGACCATCATGGGCGGGTGATCGCGGGAGAGCCGGACATTGTCAACCGGGGCGGTATCGCCCAGCTCCTCAACTTTCCGCAATCGGGTGGGGAAATTCGATCTCGTGAGCTGTCGTAAGGGGCGAACCCCGCCTTTTTGATTGACCCGTCATGCGAGAGCCCCTATTTCGGGCCCACCCTCGAGCGCGTAGCTCAGCCGGTAGAGMATCTGACTTTTAATCAGAGGGTCCTGGGTTCGAGTCCCAGCGCGCTCACCACCTAACCTGTTAAAAATATGGGTTTTGTGGTTTTCGTTCTTGGGTGTCCGGCGCCCTGGTTCCCAATTTTGCAACGTTCGTTCCCAGTCCGGCAACTTTCCCGCCGCTCGTAGTCCGCCATAACCGAGCACTCCGGCCATTGGTCTTCGATGCCGCCCGGCTGCTAGGGATAAAAACTCTCGTGTTCGGCAGGCACTAGGCCGACACGTCAACCTGTGCCTTCAGCGTTCCGGCGCGTCGGTGCGGCGTGCAAACAGAGCGAGCCCGGCCGCGGTGACGCAAGGCACCCACAGGCCATAGAGGCCGACCTTCCCGTAGCATAGGGCTCCAAGAAACGCGCCGAAGCAGAGGGATGCCCAAAGCGCTAGACTCGGCGCCCAGCCGGTATTGGTTCCGCCGCGCAGAACCGCAGCAATTCTGTGTCCGACCCGGACCAGAGCGCCGGTCATGTAGGTCAAGCCGATCCCCGGTTCACCCTTGCGCTGAAAGATGGCATTCTCCATGCCCATTGCGAGTACCATCGCAGCGACGCTCGCGAACGATAGGCCGGACGCGTGAGCGATGGCCGCAACCCCGAGCAGCGCGGATTCCGTCAGCAGGAGCCTGGGGCGTCGGGACGCCTCCCCATTGCCCGCGAGAATCGACCCGAGAGCCGCACCCACGACGAACAGGAAGATGATCAACGCACCGGTCGCCGCATCGCGCCACTCCCCCTGTGCGAGGCTGACGCCGAGGCGGGTCGAGTTGCCGCTCATGAACGACACAAACAGCCCACCGAGATGGATGAAGCCCATCCCATCGACGAATCCGGCAAGGCCGGCAAGCATGAACGCGAGTGTTACCTGACCCCTCGAATAGCCCACCATCGCGAATCGTCGTTCCTTCGGTACCGTCCGTGCAGCACGCTGCCACAGCGCGGCGCCATTGTGCTATCCCAGCTACGCCGTCATTACCGATCGCATAGGGGGCGAGTCGGACTTGGTCCGTCGGATTGGCGCCCCGAGCGACGAATCTGAAGAGATTCCATCTTGGGCCCCGTATTTCTAACGTTGCGTCAGTCAGGCCTTGGGCGTTAGGCATGAAAAACCGTGACGATGCCGCGTCTTGTCGAGCGGAAACGAGCATTTTTCTCGATATAGCTTGCTATTGTCTCAATTGAGGTCCATATATTTCTTATCGAATATTTGGCCGGATCATCGGGCCGTATCGCTTAGGCACTGCCGGGCGCGCGTTCAGACACCTACCGAAACATCGACAAACCAAGCAGGGAACACGCTTTGGCGTGGATCTCCGCTTACGTGCACCTATGTAAAAGGAAATGCCATGAACACCGGCACCGTGAAATTCTACAACGACCAAAAAGGCTTCGGCTTCATTCAGCCCGACAACGGCAGCAAGGATGTCTTCGTTCACGCCACCGCTCTCGAGCGTGCTGGCATGCGTGGTCTGGTTGAAGGTCAGAAGGTCGCTTTCGATACGGAAGAAGACCGCCGCACCGGCAAGATCGCCGTCAGCAACATCCAGACCGCCTAATTCGGCGGCGTGGTTGCGCCATTGCATAAGAAGCCGCTCCCCCCGTGGAGCGGCTTTTCGTTTTTGCCGGGAAGCCATGAACCCGCCTGACGCGAGCAATTGCACTGGAATTCATGCAGCGAAGTCAAAATGTTAGAGCGCGATCAGGGAAACCGAAGTCGCTTTTTCTGATCCCGCTCTAGTG
>NZ_JBFUKD010000127.1:0-7680 GCF_056401005.1 Microvirga sp. P4_G7
GGTGGCCCATCAGGTTCTCAACATCTGCATCCGCGCATTGGACTATTGTCCGCCGATCGACATCACCTTCGGCGAGTACCTTCGCGCGCTCATTACAGCGGACCGGGATCTCGTTCCCGATGACAAGCGCTCCTATCGCGTTGCGTTTATCTCGGCTTTCCGGGACCGCGGCATCTATCCGACGGATGTCCGCCACCTGTCCGTCGACAGCTTGGCGTGGGAACCGCCACCGCTCCCACTCCGGAGTATCGCCAACATCCTCGATTCCATGTCGCTGTCTTGGAACCTCACGACGGACCGGCGCGCCGCATATGAGACATCGCGCAACAATGCCCGCAAGTTTCGCGAGTGGCTCGTCGATCCGACGCAAGTGTCCGACGACGAGATGGATGTGCTGGGGCTGCTGCGCGATCCGAAAAAGATCACGAGTATCGGCGGCCATGAGGGCGTCATGGGAGGGATCGAGGTGCACTCCGTTCGCCCGGCACGCCGCATCGGACCCGACGGGGGAAGTCGCGCCGATCTCATTATCGAGATCACACAGACGTTCCGCCTCAATCCGCCCAGCCGAAACAAGCTTCGCGGCGGTTGCACGCTGCTCGTCGACCTGGAGACGAAGGCCGTCCGATATTTCGTGCGCAAGCGCGTCGTCAGCCCGGAACGCATGCGCCTTCAGCTTGCGATGAGGAGCGCAGACGCGGACGCGGCACGGGCCGCTTACTTTGGCGACGACGAGACGCACGCGGAGCCCTTCGCGATGCTCCACCGGCACACGGCTTGATCGGAAGGGTCGAGGCAATGGCAAGGAAAGTGACGACCACTGCTCGCAAGACGGCAACACGTCCTCGCAGCGCGGCCAAACCGTCGAAAGCGCGAGGCCGCCAGAAAGCCAGCGCGAAGCGCAGCTCCAGGCAGCACCGGGCAACAATCAGGATGTATCGGCAAGGCTTCGGCGATTGTCACCTGGTGCGGTTGCCAAGAAAAAGGAAAGGCGACCGCGACTACGTGATCCTGATCGATTGCGGCGTGATCATCGGAACTCCTGACGGGACAGCGACCATGAGGTCAATCGCTGAAGACATTCTTGCGACCACAGGCGGTGTGATCGACCTTCTCATCGTCACGCACGAGCATTGGGATCACCTGTCGGGTTTTGTTCAGGCGGAAGACATTTTCAGGAAGTTCACCATCCACGAAACCTGGTTTGCCTGGACGGAAGATCCAGAAGACGAACTGGCCCAGAAACTGAAACGGGAAATGGCGTTGGCGCTGCAAGGATTGCGGTTGTCGGCCAGCCGCCTGCAACTCGCCGGTGCGCCCGATGTGCTGGCGGAGGTCGAAAGCGTGCTGAGCTTCTTCGGCGCCGGGCGAGGGGCGACCACRCAGGATGCCATGGACATCGTCCGCTCGATCAACACGGACAACATTCGCTACCGGCGACCGAACGATATACCCCAAGAACCTTCGCACCTCGGCGGTGTTCGCTTCTACATCATGGGGCCACCGCCGGACGAACGTCGCTTGAAGAGGATCGATCCCTCCAAAGGAGACGGATTCGGCCTCGCGCTGGACGATTTTGTCGATCAGATCAATCCGGTCCTCGCGGGCATCCGCAACGCACCGTTCGATCCGATCTACGCCATCCCTTTCGACGTCGCGGCGGAGACCGATTTCTTCAAGACCCGCTACTGGGAAGGTGGTCGTACCGGGACAGGCTGGCGCCGGATCGAAGACGTGTGGCTCGGTGGGACCACGGAACTCGCTCTTCAACTCGACAACATGACCAACAACACCAGCCTCGTCCTCGCCATCGAGCTCGATGGCGGCGATGTGCTTCTGTTCGCTGGCGACGCGCAAGCGGGGAATTGGCTGTCCTGGCAGGATCTCACCTGGTCGGTGGACGGAGCGGATGTCACAGGTGCCGATCTTTTGTCGCGTACCATCTACTACAAGGTCGGCCACCATGGCAGCCGCAACGCGACGCTGCGACGGGCAGGCATCGACCTGATGACGAAATTGCAGGTCGCGACGATTCCTGTCGATCAGGATGTCGCGACGAAAAAGGGATGGGGTCGGATACCGCTACCCGAGATCGTGTCAGAGCTCCAGAGCCTGACGAAGGGGCGTGTTTTCCGATCGGACATGCCCGCCGGCACGCGCGTTCCCGAAGGCGTGGAGGCAACCGATCTATGGATCGAGGTCACGCTGTAGGGCGTCACGATGCATTGGATGTTCTGAATTGCGCGAGAAAGCGCAGCGCTGACAGACTGGGCATGAAGAAGTAGGCACCGCCACGCACCCGCACGAAATTCGGCATCTGGCGAAGCCGGATCGGGGCGCATCCTTGCGGGATCGTAAAAGTGCCGTTCGACGGACCATTCGTGGAAAACCGTCCACGCCGACCGATCAGCGGATCGACATCATCCGATAGATTTCCGAATTGCGGATTGTTGACCCAACTCGCCTGAACGAACTCGAATTGTCGGGCGATGTTCGCGTTGAGGCAGATGAAATGCAGCCCCCGATCGAGCATGGCATCGCGATGTTCCAGCACGCTTGCACCGACATCGGGGATCGGGCATGCAGGTCCGTAGCTGCGGCCACGCCGGAGAATTTGGTGACGTCGGTTGACGGCCAGGGAATCCTGCGAGCCGGGGCGAGGTTCGAGCGAATCGCGCGGATTCGTCCGACGGATATGCGCGCCGATTGGGCAACGCATTCCGAGCGCGTCCTGCCTCTGGTAGAGAAAATCCTTTGCGCTCGCGAGGGTCGGATCGTCACGGTCGGGTGTCAGGGTGAGTGGTGCTCCGCTGGGCCATCGGCCGACCAGTTTCGAGGCAATCCAGGTCCGGTGGTCGGGCGTGTCGGTGCCGAAGAACCGCGCCGCGGCACGCTCCGCGAAATCCCAGAATCCATACACATCCTGTCGGAGCTGCCGGAAGACCAGATAGGTGCCGTTTCGTCCGAAATCGGCGCCGCCTGTGCCCTCGACGTCGCGCAACAGCAAATGCGCTGGATCGAGCCCTGGAGCGACGATCGGGCGTGAGGTGAAGCGTCCATATTCGTTCTGGTAACCGAGAACGAACTCTCCCGCCTTCACGATGGGACCAGAGTCGGTCTTGCCACCGAGTCCTTCCATGGGAGGGTTCATGATCCCGTCCTGAAAGCCAAAATGTTCTCGGCCGCCCTCGATCCATTGGGTATCGAGACGCATGCACGAAATTCCATGACGCGAGCATTGGTCGCGCTCGGAATCATACATAGCCTCAAGCTCCACATCTGAGCGCGCGTAGAGGAGAAGCAGCGCGTCGATTGGGCGAGACGGATCCCCCCATTCCCAGGACGATGGTGCGTTGGCGCCGTCGTCCCCCAGAATTCTCTGGCGGTGTGGGGTCGTCATGCCCGCGCAGAACTCATCGGAGAAACCAGCGAGAATATCGGCGGGGCAGTCGAGCCGCGCCAAGCCTTGGTGAGTGAAAGCAATGTGGAGATCGCGCTGATTGCGCGAAGATGTCCCGTCCGTCACGCGTCCGACAATGTCTCCAAGCCACCGTCGCGCGGATGTTGCGCCTTCCTCCGCGCCATCGAATGTCAAAAGAACGAAGCAAGCGGATCGATGCTGACTATGGCCCCGCGCGATGAGGCCCTGCATGTCATTCCGTTCGAGCACAGCAGGCACAGCCGCGGGCCGCCCGAGGTTCTGACGAAGCAGCCATAGCCAATCAATCGGCGTCCCCGCGTTCACCGCCCCATGAAGCGCAGCGTGTAGACGCGAATTGTCCGCAATCTTCACTGCGGAGAGGTTGGGGTAGGCGCAGTACCAGACTTGCGTCGGAATTTGCCGATTCCGGATATGGCGTTTGAAGCTCCCCTCATTCCATGCACCATCGAGGATGAGCCATCTCGTGCGCGGGTAGTCCTTTCCATTGCTGAAGATCGCATTGAGACCCCAGGCGACGATGTCGATGAAATCGCCCATGTAGTTCTCGAGGCTACCGTCATAGTTGCTCGCGAAAAGCATGCGACGCTTTCCATCGATGAAGATCCACCGCGCGAAGTGAATCGTCTTCACGCCGGCAAGGTCTTCCCGATCAAAGAAGTATCGTGTGCCGATGCGGCCGATCCAGAGGATCACGGTCGCCGTCATCAGCCTGAACCGACCTGGCTTGACGAAGCCAAGAGCGCTGAACTGGTTATGGAGCGAGTGATCTTCAGCGGCGGCCAGTTCAACCACATGAGCGGGATCGGGACGCGGCGGATCACCGGGATCGCGTGTCTCGCGCAGGCGAACGAGGAGCGTCCACGCGATGAGGATCGGTAGCAGAACAATCAAGACCGGCACCGCGATCGCAATGATGATCACACGCGCGAGGGTGCGGCGAAAAAGCCATGGTCGTTCGGAGGGAGGTGGTGCAAGCGCCCATCGCAGACGGTCCTGCCCGGAGACGAACTCGCGAATCCGGCGTGTCACCTCGTTAGGATCCTCGCGGTTCAGTTTCGTATCACTCAAGAATCGGTCGACCTCGTCACGCAGCCGAGCCTGGCGGAGGATGAGAGGAACGGTCCTGCCGATGGTATTCACGTAGGAGGTCGCGTGGGGAATGACGTGATCATCGAGCCATCGGCGACGCCCCGCGTGCGTACCGGGGATCGGTTCACGACAGAACGGCGAGACGCGGTCGAACACCGCCGCCCCGATACGAGCGATTTCCTCGAGATGCGCGTCCCGCGGACCATCGAAATCCGCAAGGTAGACGAGGGACGGTCCGATCGTTTCACCATCGTGATTCCGGTCGCTCGGGATGAGGACGAAACGCGCGTAGTGGATCGAAGTCGATTGGGCGAATGGCTGTCCCGTCGACCCTACCTCCGCGCCGATCGACGCAAGAACACCTCTCAGCTCAGTCTCGGCTTCCGGCCGGATATAGGCAAGGACCGTCGCTGCGTTCTGCTCCTCCCAGACCAGTTCGCGATCGAGAGATGCCGTTGAGGAGTCGATCGCCATGCACCCACCTCAAGTCTCGTCGAAGACTTCGTTTCCCGTCGGCTCGATATGCGGAGTTGAGTTCATTCTCTGGCGAAGCACCGACAATTCCCAATACATCCTGCGCCGGGCGCGTCCTTGATTTCCGAGCGGACGATGATCGGGTACGCAATGCCACGGGTTGAGCGAGAGATTGCGCGCGAACGCCATCTGTTTCGGCCCATCGAATTTCTGTCGTGGGATTCTCAGAACAGCCACTGGAACGAAGGGCGAGAGCTTCTCCGGCCAACGCACCGCCGCGTTCTCGATCGGCATACGATGCGGATCGGTCTGAACCTGCACGAGAATATCGAACTCCACGTCCACTTGTTTGAGAGTCGCAACCATGTTGTCACGAAGATAATTGTCCGGAGGGCGGAACGGCACGTTCGGGACTTTGCTACGCTGGATGGAGCGCGGGCGCACGGAATACATCATTGCCTGACCGTCCCCGAGCAGGTAGGGCACACAGCTCCAATAGCGTGCCTCCAGAGGATTGGTCTGAGTCTCGTTCCACAAGCTCTGCATCAGAAAGTCCAGCAGGTGCGTCGCCCCCGGACGAAAAAAATAGAACACCGGCGTCCCACGCAGAATGTGAGCCTGGAGAACCGCATTCGACATGATATCCGGCGTGACGAATGTCGGTGTGCAGACCGACAGGAAATCCTGGGTGAACTTCTCGTCGTCGAGCAGCTTAGGCCCAGGGATGCCCATCAGCTTGAACGCACAGCTGACGAAACCGACATCGTCGATATCCGCCGGCATGTCCGGACCTGGGCCAGAGAAACGCACCCACGCTGGGTACGTTGCGGCTCTCGCGAAGACGCCCCGCTGCAAATGCGACGGAATGTCGGAACGCACGACGACTTCGCCACGCACGACACCATGCGTYTTGGTGTTGCCACCCCGCTCGTATGTACCGGGTTGGTAGTGCTGGTTCATGTAGGCGGCCATTCGGGCAATGATCGCTTCGAGAGCCTCCTCCTCTCCCGGTTGAACCTTCTCTTCGCCGCGCGCCAGACCTTCCTGAGGACGTTCCCGGTTGATGAAATGCTGCACGATCCGTGCGGTCGGCTCTCGCAAGAGTCTGTTCAAGGCGGGTCGAAAGAATGGCTCGAACCGGCGCTCTGCATGAAGCACCGAGACAAGCGCGGCGTGAGCTGTTCGTTCGAGCCGGGAGGGTTGCGTCGCCGGGTTCATGGAGCGGCTCTGCGTATCTGCTCGCCAGCCCAACATTCCTCGCGAACCGGCGTGCCGGCCGCAAAATTCCTGGCTTCATCCTCGACGACCTGCGGATTGAACAGCGTAAAGTTCAGCAGAAACATCCGGTTGGCGTACGCCCGTCCGAGATAGAATCCAGGGCGGATCATACGGACTTCGTCCCTGATGCGCAGACCGCGGCGGGTCGCGAGAGAATCAGGGCTCGGTCGATACCCTTCGATCTCATCACTGTAGGCGTAGTCGACGATCACCGATTCCCGTCGCCCGTCGAGCAGGCTTTGCCCGCAATAGATTTTCGCGGGAAAAAGGAGCCACACGGTGTCCGAACTGAAGAACCGCGCGAGCGGCCCATCGCGGCGAATTGTCGTCGTCGGCACCGTCGACACGTCGTCGATGAACGGACGCATGGCGACGAGATTCTCGATCATGTTGCGCAACACCCGCTTATCGCGGTCGATCAGCTTGCCTTTCCAAAGACTGCGTCCGAGATCCTCGAGCAGTTCGATCTTTGCGCCCACGAGGCGGCCCTCGATTCCACCCAGCGTTTCCTCGAGACGGACCCGGAGGCTGTCTCCGCGCGCAAACAAAAGGTCGCCGTAATAGAGTCCATCGGGGATCGTTCCTGCTGTCAACCGGCCGTAGACCTGATCGAGCTGTTCCTGTGAAAGGAGTTTGATGTTCTCGGGCGTGATCTTCGTGAGATCCGCGCGGGTCAGTGGGAACTCTTGTTCGACCCGCGCGAAGTCGACACGAAAAACCTTCGTAGGATTGTCCGGATCCTTGATCGACAAGTCCTCCGCCGCCGCGAAGGGAATATCCGGCGCGGACGATTGACCGTGCGCCGGAATTGCCTGCGTCAGTGGCAGCAGCACCAGGGCGAAGATCAGGCCGCTCAATCGTCTTTTCGAGTGCCCGCTCATTTCTCGCTRCCCTCACAAAGTCGCCAGGAARGCGATCAACGCCTGCTTCTCATCCTCGGAAAGTGCCGCCCCGAAACGGTGTCCACCATTTTCGATGGCGCCGAGCTGGTTCGAATAATAGTCTTGGATGAAGTCGCGGTGATCCTGTGTCAGATCGAGTGTCAGTCGGCCGGAGCGTGTGGTCAGGATGTCGCCGAGGCTCGAAAGTCCCTGCCGCAACGCGGTGAAGCGCCCGATGGTGAGGATGTCCTTGTATTTCGCTTCGAGCTTCGCGGGATCGCGACGAGACAACACGACGTCCTGGATCAGATCCTTGTAACGCAGGCTGTTCACCATGAGCGTCGGCAAACCGGCCGGCAGCTTGATGCTCAACCCTCCCTCGATGCCCGCGATCGTCACGCTTGGCGCGACATCGATGATGATATCCGCATCCGCGAGATTGATTTTCGGCAGGCGTTTCTCGGGATGCAGGATGTCGTGCATCGAATCCTTGAACAGCGCGAACCGACCCTCGAC